>CALHGI010000157.1 GCA_938029995.1 uncultured cyanobacterium
GCGCTACCCATCATCGGTCTCGGTCGGGGACCGAGACCGAGACCCTAGTGGTCTGCCAAGACTAAAATTTAAGATGAGGCTAGTGCAGAGTTAAACGCGATATAACGAGTCACTCTTTACCCTCCATCAGGACTAATCCCAATTTTCAGCTTTGACGCTGCACTAGGTCAGTCATAACCAATGGCCGACTCAAAATTACGCGCCAACCTTAACTGGGCTGGCCCCATATCACTCACGCTACTAAAGTCAGCTTCCTGCACATCCGCCTGACCAAAATAAGCCTGGTTCAGCACACTGTCCGCCAAATTCGCCTTCGCCAAATTCGCATGGCCAAAATACGCCTCAGTCAAATTCGTCTGGGACAGGTAAGCATGGTACAAATTTGCATCCGCAAAATACGCCTGCTGTAGATCGCTGCCAATCAAACAACAGTGGCTCAAATTAGCCCCCTGAAAATTAGACTCACTGAGGTTGGCCTCAAACAAATAGGCATGGCTCAAATCCGCACCCACCAAATACGCCATACTCAGATCAAAGCCTGCCAAATCCGCACCCTTCAAATCCGCCGCCCTCAAATTGGGGCGAATATGGCTATTTTTCTGGCGCCAACGATTCCACGCCCTAGCACCAGCCTGCAAAATTTCTAAATGTTCTGGGTGCGCCATGCTCTAGAAAAATTGAGAGCTACATTTGCCCAACGGGGCTTAAAACGCCGGAGGCATCATGGTGGACCACGTTGCCACCACAAAAACGACCGTTGCAATAATAGACAGTACTCCAGCAATAATGTTGCCCAGCAGTGAACTGACAACAATGGCCAAACTCACCTTTGCCCCCAGTTTGCACCGGGCAGCCAGGGCCAAATCACGCCGGTGGAGCATTTCCCCCACAAAAGCACCCACCATGGAACCAAACACAAGACCAAAAATAGGCCCCCCAATGGGTAGCGCGGGCAAAAATCCCAATAGGCCCAAAATCATACCGACCACGGCCCCCATCTGGCCCCATTTACTGGCCCCTACCTTCTTCGCCCCAACATAGCCAGCCAAATAGTCAATGGCCGTGGTGATGGCAAAAATGGCCAAAGCCACCCCCAAGGCAACAACAATAGCCTTACTAAAGCCCGCCACGGCACCCCAAACAGCAATGGCTGCCACAATCAACCCAATGCCTGGAAATGCAGGGATAAATGCCCCGCAAATGCCAGCTCCCATGACAATAAGTAGGACCCAATAGAGAATAAATAACCCTATAGTCATCTGTGTCTATCTAGTGGTGAATGGGCACATCTGTACTCTAACGGGCGATTGATCTGCCTGACAACGGTTCTATTGTCGGAATACCGCCCCTTCCCAGATCGGTCCTATGCCCTCTTAGCCTACTGGCTTAAGGCCTTCAGAAACTTTTGCACTTCCCCTAGCAAACTCTTTTTCGGCTTAGGCCCATCGCTGTTTTGGGTATCCCCATAGAGCATCATGTCTAGCGCTTCACTAGACGGACGCTCCGGTAATTCGCCTTTTAGTTCATACCGATCGTCCACCTCCTGCCACACTTGCCAGCCCTGGGGATGGCGACGGAGTACGGCCGCCTCAGGCATGGGGCGATAGTAATAGGCCGAGGTCAACGTACTTAAAAAGCGTTCGCGGATCTGGCGGGCGGCATAGCCAATGCCAACGATGCTGACATCTTCCAAGGTGGGATTCAGCAAAATAACAGGGCGGTCTTGGGCATCATTACAGAGTTTTTCCACCTCTTCCACTTCCACCGAAGATGGGTTGACGATGAGAAAAGCTTCATCATCGGGTTCAACGGTGGCCTGAATTTCATTAATGCCGCGAATGGTAAAGTCTGGGTTATTCCAGTCTCGCTTAGCCAAGGCCGCCGCTCCAGCATCGGGAAAGTACACCTTAAACTGCAGACCCAGATCTTGAAATAGGCTGAGGAAGCGTTCAGCAATGGGCTGTTGCTTAAGTTCTGGAATCACCATTTCGACCTGCAGACGGGTGATGCCATCTTCAATGGCCACCTTGGTGGAGGCGATGGCTTGATCGATGGTTTCCTCAAGGCTAGTGGGCAGGTCAGACATGGTTAGATTTTTCGTTGTCAGAAATCAATCCCCTTGATTATCTTCTTTTTTGGGCCCCTAGGCGGTTGAGTTTAGTCATGGATAACCATGGACTATGGCTGAACGCCATGGCTGGGCCACTGCAAGCAATCCATCGTAATAGCCCCCTACGGATCGCCGAACGCAGGGGAATGACGGCCAGAGCGATGGCAGGCCATTGCAATATGACAGTCGAATAGACTGTGATCACAGTCACAAACGCCGAAAGATTGATAGTAACGTGAGGAGACAGTAGATTCATGCCCCAGGGCCTCCCACTGACCTTGCCCTGGACTACAGTGGATTCATATACAGAAAACCTTATTCGATTCACCTCTTATTCGATTCACCTATATCTAAACCGAAGCCCCCCATGAGCCTTAGAGCCCCTGGGGGGCTTCTTATGGTTTGGTGTCCGTTGGGCCATGGGCTCACCACAAGCTCCAGATATCAGCAAGTGGGCTATCTAATCTTAGGTTTAAGGAGCCGAGGCCCCTTTTCCCTTTTTGGCATGCCCCAGGGACTAAGCCCTGGGGACACTGGCCCCAACGCCTTCAGAGTTGGGAGACGTGATCGACACCACACCACACCCTAACCAAGATCACAAAATTTGCATCGGAATTGATGGGGGACAGCTTGTTTCCCTATACAGAACAAACAATGTTCCCACCCATCACTAGTTCGGAGCCTAGCCACCATGACACCTAACCAAATCGAAGGCCTACAAGTTTGCCTCTGCTTTACCCTGGCCATGGTTACCTTGGTGCCGATTCTGTTATGGGTGTTGCCACACCGACAGCCCGCTGTCTAGGCAACAGTCCGCCCCACGGCTATCTAAATATCACCAGGCACCCATCTACCGACCTATCTCGGTGCATCCTACCTTCCATCCACCAAAAGCCCCCAAAACAAATCCGCCCAGGCCAATAGGCCCAAAGGCATTTGCTACAGCGCCTAAGCCCAAATTTCAGAGTTAAATCGTGTTTCCTGCCGCCTTTGACAGTCTTGTCAGGGGCTTTTTCTTTGCCTTCAAACCAGCCTGTGACTCCATCGCCACCATTCCTCAGCCCAGCCCAGAAACCCCTTAAATACCCCCCCAGGTAACCGTCAGATCTGGTTCAGGCAGCTTCCGCACTCTAGTAATCGTTGATAACAGCTAGATAACTTGGCACATATCGTTCCAACCCTAT
>CALHGI010000158.1 GCA_938029995.1 uncultured cyanobacterium
GGCAGTACGGCTAGACGGTGGGGGCGCAACTACCCTGGTTATGGCCTCCCCCCATGGAGCGACAAGTCTTAACACCCCGATCCATAGCAAAATTCCTGGTAAAGAACGTCCAGTTGGCCATCATTTAGGCTTTGTTGCCCAACCCTTATCCCCCTAGGCGCTCCCCCAGCAAAAACTCAGATTACCTTTTCTTTTTTTTCAGTAACATCAGGCCGACGGCCATGACCCCCATAGCCACCATGGAACCTGGCTCAGGCACCGACACAGAGTTCAACGGATTAAATGGATCGCTTAGATCGTCCTGGCCGTCTTCCACTTCACGCTCAAAGCGGTCGGCCCCAGCCTCAGCCTGGCGCAAGAGTTCTCTCTGGCGATCATTAACCAGAACGAGCATGGAAGAATAGGGCGTGACAATTTGAGCCCGTTTGGCCACCGCATGCACACCATCCAACTGGTCCATCTGGGTCATATCCACCGTACGGCTCCGTTGCAAAATCAACTGCCGGGCAGCTAGGGGGGCAAACCCATCGGCCTGTTCGGAGCCATTATCGACGGTGACCGACCATTCGTAACCATCGATTATGTTCTGATCTAGCCGTTGTAAGACTGCTGTGACATCTGTCGCCACCCCGCCACCGCTAGCCTGAATGGTCTCCAGCAGGGCATCGCCATAGGCGGACGGTAACTGATTACCCATGTGCACCAACCACAGCGGTGCCGATAATTCTGGCAGGGTGGTCGCTGCTTCCGTTAGTTCATAGCTGCCTGCATCTGTGAGCAACAGGATGGCGTCATAGGTGCTGTCGGGTCGGCGCTGTTGGGCAAACTGTTGGAGCATATCCGCCGGTTGCAAACTGCCATAGGGCACGACCTGGTCAACGACGTTGATATCATTGCTAGGGGCTTGGGCGGTTCCCGTGGCAGTGGTGAGGTAAACGTCCAAGTTGTTTTTCTGAGTGATTTGTTTAAGCTGTTGTAGGACCTCATCTTTGCCCCCGTTGCCCATGCTATAAGACGTATCCACAATGGCAGCGATCCGTTTGCCCGTGGGAATGGCGGCCTTAGCCACTGGCGTGGCAGTGACCTGATAACCTTCAGCCAGCTGGGTTCGGTGGGCTTTGGCCTTCGTTTTCTTTTTCGCCTTAATGGCCGACTCAAACCACTGGTCTTCCGAGAGCTTAACCGTCTTTCCCTGGCGCTGGTGGATAGTCTTGTTGGTCCAGAAAATATTTCGTTTTTCAGTCAGTTGAGGTAGGGGCCACGTCCCGTCCTGTTGCAACACCTGGTAAGTCATCCACAAATGTAGTTCACCGGGTTCTTTGAGGGACTGGGCAAAGGGAATGGGGAAGACCCGTAGCCGATACTGCCGGGGGCCAACTTGTTCTAATAGGGCCGGGTCTTCGGCCCGTCGGGTTTCGGCCCGCTCGATTTCACCCTTGTAAACCTGTTGTGCGGCACCACGGGGGGAGACAACAAAGGGAAATCGGGCAGCGTCCTTTGCTTCCGCCAGCCAGAGGCCAGTGATGGTGGCACTCTCAGGTAAGGAGAAACTGTAGAAAATCTCCTGGTCGTCAATGGTCTTGTTTTCGTACTGTTCGTAGATTTCGATGTCTGCCCAGTCTCCATTTTCCGTTACCGAAACGGTTTGCTCGGCGAGGCGAATCACCTTTTGGTCTAAGTTAAGTACGCTAGCCTGGGTTTCATCGCGGTTGGCGGTGGCTTGAAGCGCCGCCCGGATAGCATTTCGTTCTGACTTTTGGATGGGGGCGTCAAAGAAGCGGGTGTAGAGCTCCTCCGCCTTGGCTGGATCATTGCGATCGCCTGGGTAGAGAAAGGGCGACAGCAATCGATTGTGAAAGTCTTGGAAACCCTGGGCATTGGCCGTTGACATGCCAAAGACCGCTTGATACATCTCCCGTAGCTGGTTACTTTCTTCGGCGGTGCCCAGGTAGCGATAACGGGCGAGGTAACCGTTGATGAGGCCTTGGCGAATGGTCTCTGACTGCTGCACTAGGGCTAGGCGCTCAGCCTGGGTTTGGGGTGGTGGTCCATCCAGTAGGCTAAAGGCTTTGGCCTGGGGCTGGTGCAGCTGCAATAGGCCAAATAGGAGGCAGCTGAGGCCCAGCACAGTGCCGGTGGTGATCCAGCTGTGGCCATGCTGCTTGGCAAAGGCGGTGCGGATGCGATGCCAGGAGCGCACATAGAAGTTGACCATCACATAGGGCAACGAGGCGAAGATTGCGGCACTCATGCCCCACAGGATGACACCCCCGATGCCTAGGAGCAGGTACCAGGGCCGGATCAACAGCCAGCCTAGGTCCCGTAATCCCTGGAGCCAGTCCACGTTGGTCAGGCCCACGATCATGTTGCCCAGCCCAGTGATGGCCCCGTAGACCATGATGCAGAGGGCGGGAACGGTGTAGAGCAGTAGCAGCGTGCCCGCATATAGACCGGTGACCAAAATCAGGCTGTGGCCAATCATTTGTATCCAGGCCAGACGCTTGCGGTAGGCGGCATAGCCCGCCAGGGTTTCGATGGCGAACATGGCAATGGCCGCCAGCACAGTGATGAGGATATGGGCGCTGGCGGGGGTGGTTTCGCGGATCAGAAACAGTCGCAATAGACAGAGGCCAAATAGGGGGACCTCGACGCCGTAAAACAGACGCATCAGCAGGATGGGATGTTTACGGAGCCACTTGCCACCCACCACAGTGCAGAGCAAGGGCACGATTAGCAGGCCCAGAATACTGGCCACAAAGGCCGGGGGGATTTCCCCGATCAGGGCCGATTCAAGCATGGGGAGGCCCGCTACGGGCAGCATCCACAGGTATATGACCCCCATAAAGGAGATATTCCAAATCCAGAAGATGGAGTGGGATAGCCAGTGGAGTGCGGTTTTCATGGATGATGCGAGAAATAACGCTTGCTGTGGGATCTGACACAGGCTGGTTAGGAGCGTTTGCGGGAGGGGAGGGAAAACTTTATGGGAGGTTTATATAGGGACAAGAGCGATCTGAAAACGGTCAAGAGCCTGTGGCAAGAATCTAAATACAACCTTAAAATCAGTAAAAACCAAATAAAAAATCTCTTAACTAATCGATTAAATCCTTTGGGACAGACCTTTTTGGAAGGGTTGTCAGTAATCCCACCATATCCTTTAACTACTGAGAATCTTCCATTAACCTCCTCTTTACCTTCAGCAAGGTTGTTTGTGGAAGTATATGGCTAGGGGATAAATGGGCTAGGTCAAATGACTGATCTTGTCTGAATTTAATTACACAATTACTGCCTAACCGATGGTGACTCATTGTCTTTATACATGGTCTAGCAAGCTATTGCTGGGCTGCTTTTCTGTGGCAGTGTGTTTTGTTGGCACCCCATGGATGAGTAGTTTTTTAGGATCAGCTTTAGCTAATTCAGAGGGGCCAGTTCTTTTGGATATGCCCATTTACGACCGGACATCTAGCGATGACTTAACGAGTCGAGCAGAGTCCATGGTGAGCCAGGAGATTAATCAACACTTTAGCTCTGATCCTAGCCTGGCTGAGCTCAAAGTTGTTGTGTTGGGTAATCGCAATGGTGATGTCATACCTGTCTTGACTACAACTGTTTCTCGGACACAGTGGCAGGAAAATCCACAAGTGAGTGCCTGGACCCAGTATAACGGCGTTGCCTATGCTTTGATCCAACGGCACGATGGACAGCCTCCTACCCAGGTTGCAACGAGTCCGTCCCGTCG
>CALHGI010000159.1 GCA_938029995.1 uncultured cyanobacterium
GGTGAGAGCGCGGCGATGATCTGACGATTTTTAGTAAAGTTCTCACTCCATCGCTTAAATGTCTCTGCATAGTGGGGTTTGAAGTTTTCGCAATGGGCGACGGTGAGTTTTGCCGCCCGCAGATCGCGGCAAATTTCAGACAACTGGGGGGCATAGCCACCGGGGAAAATATATTTATCAATCCAGGGGCCGTTGCGCTCAGAACTCTCGGTGGTAATAGTATGGAGCAGCCCAGTACCATGGGGCTTGAGGAGGGAGCGGGCTTTCTCCATAAACGTGGAAAAGTTA
This sequence comes from uncultured cyanobacterium, assembly GCA_938029995.1. GTDB lineage: Bacteria > Cyanobacteriota > Cyanobacteriia > Phormidesmidales > Phormidesmidaceae > Leptothoe. The sequence goes on from CALHGI010000159.1 coordinate 289, forward strand.
TTCTTGCCCACATGCTCAAACATACCGATGCTGACGAACTTATCGTACTCACCCGTGGTTTCTCGATAGTCTCGAATCTCAATGGTGATTTTATCCGTGAGTCCTTTTTCAGCAATCCGCTTTTTAGCGAGGGCGGCTTGTTCGTCACTCAGGGTGACGCCCTTGCCGGTGATGCCATAGTGTTCGGCGGCGTAAATCAGCATGCCACCCCAGCCACAGCCAATATCAATCAGTGATTCGCCGGGTTGCAAGGCCAGCTTACGGCAGATAACCTCATATTTTTGATTTTGCATGGTTTCTAGGTCATCCGTTGGCTTGAGCTGGTAGCCACAGGAATAGGTCAGGGTGCGATCTAGAAATAACTGGTAGAAGTCATTGCCCAAGTCGTAATGGTATTGCACATTTTTACGACTGTTTTGAATTAGCAACGGTAGGGTTTTGAGCCGTTGAGAAATGATTTGGAGGGCGAGGGGTACGGTCAGTTTTTGGCTGGCTTTGGAATAGACCCGGTTGCGATAGAGCATGCTAATCAGCTCTGTAATCCGATTCTCGGCTTCATCCCACCAGCCGTCCATGTAGGCTTCGCCAAAGCCCAGGGAGGCAAAGGTGATGATACTGCTATAGGTGCGCTGATCGTGAACCTGTAGGTGTAAGTGGGGCTGGGTATCGGTGGAGCCAAAGTTAAATACCTGACCGCTGGGGTTTGTAACGGTCAAATAGCCATCGGTGATGGCGCTAAATAGCTCGTAAAGATAGCGTTCAGCAACAGGTAAATTTTCCATGACCTGGTAACTCTGATAAGACAGGAGAGCGTCTTTAACTTATCAAATCAAGGGGATTTGATTATGAGATGGGGGTGAGATGGCCTGACTGGGATGGAAAAGTCCGAAATTTTCGACGTCCCTCCTGAAGCTAGCTCCATGGTTCTGCCATCCATCTACCATGTCCCACCTCGCACTTGTGTCTCGAAAGTTATCTCAACACCTGTCTCGAAACCATAGCTTCTGGGTTGAGACCAAAGCCTCGTTGTGGCTGGCGATACCCTTGATGCTGATTCAGCTGTCGGAGGGCATGGTCAACGTTGTGGACACGGTCATGATGGGGGGCCTGGGAACATCTACTTTGGCGGCGGGAGGGCTGGGTGCAACGGCATTTTGGCTGCTGTTATCGCTGTGTACCGGTCTGTTGGAAATGACGGGGGCACTGGCCGCAGAAGCCCATGGGGCTAAGGATCATCATCGGGTGGGCCGGATTAATGTGCAGGGGTTGTGGCTGAGTTTTGGCATTTCTATGCCGACGATGGTGTTGATTTGGCAGTTGGATCGGCTGTTGCGGTGGTGTGGTCAGCAGCCCGCCATTGTGGAGGGGGCGACGGCCTATTTGCATGCCATCGTGTGGGGATTACCAGCGGCCCTAGGCTTATTTGTGTTTAAGGAAATTTTGACCGCCTTGTCGCGACCGCGCTTGGTGATGGGGCTGATGTTGGTGAGCATTCCGCTCAATGTGGGGCTAAATTATGGGCTGATGTATGGTCGGTGGGGCTTGCCAGAACTGGGCCTGGCAGGGATTGGCTGGGCCAGCACCCTGGTGTTTTGGTGGAGTTTTGGGGTGGCGGTGCTGATGCTACGGTTGTCTCCGTCGTTGCGACGGCTGCGGTTATTGAGGATGTGGTGGCGGTGCGATCGCAACATCCTCAAGGAAATCATCCACCTGGGCTGGCCCCTATGCATAGACTTCGGCACAGAATACGGAGCCATCACCGCCGCCGCTTTATTAATGGGGTTATGGAGCACCGAACTACTGGCCGCCCACCGCATTGTCATCACCACCACCGAGCTATTACTCATGTGTTCCTGGGGGTTTGCCTATGCCGCCGCCATGCGAACAGGCCACAAAATTGGCGCAGGTGCGCCCCGAGCCGCCCGCCGTGTGGCCCAGGCCAACCTACTGATGAATCTCCTACTGGTCAGCATCCTAGCCATACCGCTGTGGGCATTCCCCAAAACCATCGCCGCCTTTTATCTCGATGTACACATCCCCGCCAATGCCCAAACGGTCAGCCTTGCCATCACCCTATTTAAAATTGGCATCGTCTTCCAAATCGCCCAGGGCATCAGGATCATCAGTGCAGGCACCCTCCAAGGCCTCAAAGACACCCATCTACTCGCCACCGTCGATGTCCTCTCCCACTGGGGCATTGGCCTCGGGCTTGGCTATGTCGCGGGCCATGTTTTAGGTTGGCAAGGCATCGGACTCTGGTGTTGTTTAGCCCTTGGCCAGCTAGTCGCGGCCGGGGTTTTGACCAGCCGTTTTCACCAGTTAATAACCACCCTAACCCCACCAACAGGGTCCCCCTTCCTCCCCCAAGAAAGACATCCCTAAACGCTACGACACGCCGAGAACGTTGGACCGTAAGATCTGCTGCCCCATAAAGTACTGACCTCCT
>CALHGI010000160.1 GCA_938029995.1 uncultured cyanobacterium
AAGAATCTGCTGTGCGGGTTTCCCCAGATGTATGGGCGCGCATCGAAGGCCATATACTGACCGTTCCCACCCATTAACCGGGTACCGTTTGTATCCTATGATACATGTTCGCCTCTGCGGGAAATCCGATGTTACCTAAACACCTGGTATCTCGCCCCCCTGTTTCTACGACACTAGGTCACTCTCCCCTCCCCCTCAACCCGTCCACCCCTGACACAATGGAGCTTGGCGTAACAATCAACGAATATGACTGGTTTAGAACTGCTGGTGGAACCCGTCGCTGAGGGGATTGCCAGCTTTGCAGTGGATCTTTTGCCCAAAGTCGGGGGGAAAGCCATCTCCGATGTCAAGAACCTATTTTTTAACGCATCTAGGAAATATGTCGACACCTATGGAAAACGACACTGTCAGCTTAAAGTGCTGGGTATGCGAGAGCCCGTGGACCTGGCCCAAATTTATACCGGGGTCAAATTCCTCGGTGAGGAAGATGTCCTGGGGTTTGAATCTCCCCAAGCCCTAGAGCAACAATATCGCCAAACTCGATTTCGTAGCTGCATTGGTCGGCGTAATGATGGTGAAAAGCGCTCCGGCATTGATGTGGCTAATGAAAAGCAGTATCTGATGGTGCTGGGGGGACCCGGAGCCGGAAAATCCACCTTTTTACGCAAACTGGGCCTAGAAGCCCTGAGTACGTTCCACTATGAGCACCACACCTATAACTATCGACAAATTCCGGTGCTCCTAGAGCTGAAACGGTTTGAGTCCGATCAGATTGACATCCACCAGCTAATCGCTGAGGAGTTTGGCAACTGTGGCTTCCCCGCCCCCTTAGACTTTGTCCAAAATGCCCTCAAACAGGGAAAGCTACTTATTTTGTTGGATGGTCTAGATGAAGTGCCCACCGCCAATCGGGAGAATGTAATCTGCACGTTACAAGACTTTGTTGATCGTTACGACCAAAATAGATTTGTTGCATCCTGTCGCACAGCCGCTTATCACGGTGGGTTTACCCGGTTTAGCGATGTGGGGATGGCCGACTTTGACGATGAGCAAATTAAACAATTTATTTACAATTGGGTTAGTAGTCCCCAGGATCTAGAACGGGCCACGAGTCAAAAATGTTGGGAGATTTTGCAAGAAGGTAAAAATGCAGCGGCCAAGGAACTCGCCCATACGCCGCTGCTGCTGACCTTTCTCTGTCTTGTTTACGATCGCTCCCAACGGTTCCCCGCCAACCGCAGTGGCCTATATCAAAAAGCCCTCCGCATTCTATTGGAAGAATGGGCTGCTGAAAAACGCATTAACCGCGATGAAATTTATGACGGTCTCAGTATTGAGCTAGAGGAGAGCCTTCTATCTGAGATTGCCTATGCGGGGTTTGAGGCCGATCAGCTCTTTTTCTCACGCCGTGAACTCACCAGCCAAATCAAAGACTTTTTGGCCAGTAACCTCAACGTCCCCAAAACGTTAGATGGGGAGGCGATTTTACAGGCGATTGAGGTGCAGCAGGGCATTTTGGTGGAAAGGGCGGAGGATGCCTATTCGTTTTCCCACCTCACCTTGCAAGAATATTTGACGGCCCAGTGCCTAGCGGACAATAACCATTGGGATAAGGTGATTTCCACCCATGTGCTCGATCGACGCTGGCGCGAAGTGCTGTTATTAGCCCCAGGGCTATTGACCGGTAAACAGGGGGCTAACCACTTTTTGGCCGTCCTAGAGCGTCGGGCGCAGCACTGTCTACAATCCATCAAGCTGCAGCGACTCACCCAGTGGGCCGACGCTGTCACCACTGAATCCCCAGGGTGCTTTAACCCGGCAGCTAAACGGATATCGGCCATTTATCTAGCCCTAGCCCTTAACCGCGAGCTGAGCCGTGAGTTAGCCAATACCCACACCCTCGATCGAGCTCGTGCCTTGGCCTTGGCCCTAGATCCTGCCCATGCACGGGCGATCAACGTCAACTTTGCCCGTACCCTCAACCTCAACCATGAACTCACCCGAGGCCAGGGGCTAGATCTCGATATTACCCGCGCCATTGCCCGAGGCATTACCCTCACCAAACGCTTTGCTCGGTTAAATATTCTGGTGTCTGTCAACTGTTTAGATTTACTTAAACTGTTGCAAAAGCTAAAACTGCTCATTCCCACTCAAGCCACATCGCCCTACCAAAAGCAAATATTCCAAACCAAGCTGCTTAAGCTTTGGTTCAACGCCCTGGGGATTGAACCGGATGACTGGCAACTGTCCCCCGCCGATGCCCAATCGTTAGCGGACTATTTCTATATTTGTGAGCTGATGGTGCGGTGCAAGCAATTAGCCGTACGGGTATCCCCTGGCATTTGGGCGGGCATCGAGTCCCGGATGGTCATGTTGCCCAAGCAGTATGACCTGTTGTCGGAAACCCCATTGCAGGGTCTGAAGCCTCACGTACCGCCGCCCTTGCCCCTGCAAGCATGAGTCATCACCGCCTAGTCTTCAAATTTTCTATTCTACTTACCGTGATCGGTACCCAGTTATTCCTATGGGGCGTTGGCTACCTGGCTTTGCTCAGTACAGCTTTCTCCCAAGAACCAAACACTCCTGCCATTGTCCAGGCAGCCCTGGGCCTAGAATGGCCCGCCTGTGCATCACAATGTAAACCGCTGGCTGGCCCGTAATAATACTGACTTGCAGCGTTATCTACGCATGGCAGGGGTGGACCCAACTTGATCAGCGCGGCGGCGCGGCTACGCTTGATCGTCAAAATAATTGCACATCAACGGCCCATTGCAGCCAGGTTCTAGTCCCCATCTGATTTGAACTCTTGAACCCTAAAAAACTGTCAGAGAATTACGTTCTGGCTTGGGTTCTATGGGCTGAAGTTGTCACAGTAATTGATCTAGGACACCGATAACTTGACCTCGCCGTATTCCCCACTTAGGGCAGAGAAATTAATCAGATCCATAGTCCTCAAAGCGAAAATAGAGGACTGAGCGGAGTCGTATAGCCCTAAGGGCATGGGCAAGCCTAACGCACAGCGTCTCCCTCGGAGTTAGTCCGGCTAAATTGGATGTTATCTAACCGTTGCTGATTTAGAGGATGAATCGATCTGTAAACCTGGCTAATAGCCGGATTGAGACTAGTAAAATCATCCTGAGGATCAGCAACGCCGTTATCTAAATGCTGTCCCTTAATACCGTGAGGAATCACTCAGTACGGTGAGTTCTAGACTGGCTCCAGTTCTACCCATGGGCAGCCCCATTTATAGTTTTTCTCTTCTGCTTGCCAAGTGAGTCTCAATCCCTTCACCAAGTGAGTCTCAAGCCCTGTTGCTCCAGCTCCTCTTTTAGTATCGGCATATAGGTTGGCTCAATCATATCCACGACCTCCAATTCAGGCTGGGTGACCAGCCAACTCGCCGTAACGCCAGCCGCAGCCCCTATGCCCCACTCACTCATATGAACCCGAGTCAACGAATTCACAATATGACTCACAGCAATGCTTTTTCCCCCCAT
>CALHGI010000161.1 GCA_938029995.1 uncultured cyanobacterium
TGCCCGCCGCCAAACCCAACGGCTACAACAGTCATGCCAATGGCCACGCCAACGGCCACTCCATCGATCACTCCAACGGCCATCATGCCAACGGCCACGCCAACGGCCGTTTCAACAGCCATTCCAACGGCCATTCCCGGCTCAACCATTAAGGGGCCAGACTGTTAAGGGCACGCGCTAAGGGCACAGAACGTTTCGCCCCCTAGGAATTTATGCCGTTGCTGATTTAGGGGATGAACCGATCGATCAGACACACTCTAGAACGATATGTTTCAGTCGAAATCATACCGAGGATCAGCAACGCCGAATTTATCAATGGGCGCACCTGGGGAAAGCCTGCGGTGGCCATGGCTATGGGCGTAGAAAACCGCTGAATGTGGGCTGGGGTTTTCTCGCTCAACTACGAAACATCAACAAATTTTCCATAAATGCGATCTCGGGGGCACTATAAGCCTTAAGCAAGTCCCTAAATGCGCCAGATTGCTATTGATGATTCTCAAGCGATCCGGTAGCGTCTTGGGCATAATTGTCATCGGCTTAGGGCTTGTTAAAAATTAAGGTCATGGCTTTATTCATTTAAATCATGGCTTAATAAGCCTTTCAGGCTTAAACCGTGAAGTAGTTTCTTAACAGCTCCTTAGCCATTCTATTTGTCCATGCAGTCGGCTTCCCCCCAATCTCCTTGGCTCCAAAAAATATTTACCGCCCTTAATCTGCGACCAGAGGAGGGGCATCGCACCCTGCTGCTGTTTGCTTTTTACACCCTCATGTCCGTGGGCATCATGTGGCTGGAGGTGAGTTCAGCCGCCCTGTTTTTAGAACAGTATGGGGCCAACAAACTGCCGCTGATTTATTTATTTAGTGCGGCGGTGGGGGTGAGCTTGGGCAGTGTCTATTCTTGGCTGCAGCGGTTGATGCCCCTGCGCCAGGTCATTGTGCTAATTGCCCTGCTGACCACCCTACCCATTGCCCTATTTCGCATTGGTCTGGATGTGGTCCTATGGGCTCCGATGACAATTTTTGCCATGCGGCTGTGGATGGAATCCATCACCAACCTGAATGAGTTGAACCTGGCGGTGTTAGCCAATCAGCTATTTAACATTCGTGAGATTAAGCGCACCTTCCCCCTAATCAGCAGTGGAAACCTGGTGGCGGATGCCCTGAGCGGGTTTACCCTGTTTGCGGTGCTGGGGTTTCTGGATATTAAAAATGTTATTTACCTGGTGGTGGGCATCATGCTGGTGGCCACCGGGGTGCTGTTTTACATCAGCAACACCTATCAACATGCGTTTCCCGACTCTAAGCGCCGCGTGGTTGAAGTCTCCAATGTGAACTTTTCGGCCCGCCGTTTACGGAAGCTAATTCGGCGCTATGTGCTGCTGTTGATTAGCTTTTTTGTGATCGCTCAAATGTTGTTGTATCTGGTGGAATATCAGTATCTCAACCAGCTGACGGTGCAAAATTTTAGCGTTGACACCATGGCTCGGTTCCTGGGTATCTTCACGGGGGTGTTGGGGCTGACGGAGTTGGTCACCCAGCTGTTTACCTCCAGTCGATTGATTGAGCGGTGGGGGTTGTTTATGACCACCGGGGTGCTGCCCGTTGCGGTGACGGCCCTTAGTGGTCTGTGTCTGTTGGTGAGCCTGCCGGTTTTGGCAGGGGCTAGGGGCCTGTTTATTGGGCTGGTGCTGCTTAAATTTATTGATGAATGGCTGCGCTACACCATCGTGGCCAGCAGTCGTCCGGTGCTGTTTCAGCCGATTCCAGCCCAGCGGCGGGCCAGGGTACAGTCCTTGGTGGGGGTGGCAGAGTCCCTGGCCATTGGCATGGTCGGGTTGGGCATTTTGATTACCTTGGCCCTGGCTAAACAGATTCGTTGGATGCAGGGGGAAACCCTGTTTTTGCTTATTACCCTGGGGCTGGCGCTGCTGTGGTTGGGGAGCATTTTTCTGTTGCGATCGCAATACCTCAACCTATTGGTCCTCACGGCTGAGCGGGGCCTGCTCAGCTTTTCCGATGCCAGTCTGCGGGTACTCAAGCAGGCCATTATCGAAGCCCTAGATAAACCAGGGCCCGAGGCCGACAAACGCTCCCTCATTGAGCTCCTCACCCAAATCGAACCCCGCAGCATTAGCGAAGTGCTGGCTCCGATGTTAAGCGAACTATCGCCGGGGCTGCAGCAGCAAAGTTTGGAAACCATGCTGGTCTATCCAGATGCCACCTTTACCGGCTATGTGGATGCCCTGATCTACCCCTCCCAAGAGCCCTCGATTTTGGCCCTGGCGGTGCGCTACGTGTGGCTCACCCAGGCCGATGCCGATGTGAATCAGCTCAAACCCTACCTCAAGCGCAGCATTGATCCAGTGGTGCGCGGTACCGCCGCCTCCATGATGCTGAAGCGGGGCAGCGGCGCGGAACGGGCTCGCGCCACCTACATCCTGCAACAGATGCTTACCCATGGGGAAGAGCGGGAGCGGGTGATGGGATGCCGTGCCCTGGGGGAAGCTGAATATATGCAGGGGTTGAGGCTGCACGTGCCCAATTTGTTGCAGGACGACTCCCTGCGGGTGCGCCGCTCCATGCTAGAAGCCATCGCCGCCACCCGGTTGGAGGAACATTACCCCTCCCTGCTCCAGGCCCTGCGCTACAAGTCCACTCGGGAAGCCGCCATGCAGGCCCTGGTGGAACTGGGCGACGATGCCCTGCCCATGCTGATCCGGCTGGCCAACAATCGATATCAATCCGATACCCTGAGGCACCAGGCCTGGAACGTGATTGGTCGCATTGGCACCCTCCGGGCCCTGAATCTGATGGCTTCTAACCTGTTGACGTCCTG
>CALHGI010000162.1 GCA_938029995.1 uncultured cyanobacterium
CATCACTAAGGTTTCAGTGGGTGACCACACGGTAATGACATGAATTAACCCGATATAACGTGCTGACAGACGCGGCCATTCTAGATCATTACTTTGAGTCAGGAGACTTCCAAAGCTGAAATGTCATATCGGGCAGGGGGATTTCAATATCCTTATCAAACCTATCTTTAAACTGTTTCTTCACCCAAGTAGACAACACCCAAACAGGAAATAAGAATATGCGTGCAATACCGTTTACAACCTGTTGTTCCGCTGACTGGGAAGAATCGAAGGTCACGGTGTTGAATGCCCGACCGGCTTGAAAGCCAATCCCCCAAAGCCAAACAATGATAGCAGCAAGAAACAGAAACAATAAAGAAAAGATAGCGGCAATTTTCACAAAAATGTGCCAGAGGACTTGAAACAGTTGCCAAATACCTTTTAGTGCATTTTCAAACGCACTGAGCGTATTTGGGGCCGACAACGTTTCCCAAAGTTCAGCAACTTTAGGCTGAATTGCATTATTAGAGATAACATCTCTGGGAATAGCTAATGATGCTACATCTAAAGAACTCTGTGGGTCAGTTTGACTAGATGACGATATCAATTACCAGCTCTCCCATCTAAAGTCTAGATCTAAGTAGAAATTGTACAACGGTAACGTAGCACCCTAAAGTAACGTTTGTTAAATGATTAGGACAAACACTTCACAACACTCGACCTCACTTTAAATATCGCGGTAGCTTATACAAGCATTAAGTTATTGCTGACTCCATTTTTACTTAGCATTGAATTAGTTTAAATATTCTAGTCTGCTCTATTCACCCTATCTGCCTAAGGATGTCTTACAGATTATGACTAGCTTCCCAGGCTCACCACGACTACTGAAAGGGGCTATTGTTAGTCTAGATAAATTTAATCCACAGTCTAGTGTTGTGGTATTTCAATATAATCCTGACACTATGTCGCGATCACTATCTCCACGGACACCTAAAACCTATGGTAAAGAGGATAAATCCAGCCCTCAAGAGGCGTTCAGAATTACAGGCCCTCCAGAGGAAACTATCAGTCTCAAGATTGAGATAGATGCGACCGATCAGTTGGAAACAGCAAATCCAATTGCCATTGAATTTGGCATTTATCCGCAGCTGGCAGCGCTAGAGATGTTGCTCTATCCAAAGCTAACCACCGTACTAAGTAATCAGGCATTAACCAAAACTGGTACGTTAGAGGTTATTCCGATGGAGCTGCCGCTGGCACTTTTTGTGTGGGGAAACAAACGGACGCTACCCGTACGACTCGAAAGCCTAAGCATTGAAGAGCAAGCCTTTGATGTCAATCTCAATCCGATTCGAGCAGAGATTAGCCTATCCCTAAAGGTATTGAGCTACTCGGATCTGGAATTTGGTAGCAAGGGCAGTTCGTTATTTATGGCCCACCATATGCAAAAACAACTTTTAGCAGCAAAGGCCAGTGCTTTGAATGCTACGAGTCTGGGATCGGGGATCGTTTAGCCCAGTTAATAAGATCTGCGAAGGAAACTAGCGTGATGTTTGATCCTAAAAGTCGATACTACAATTTGGAAGAAGCCATCTTTGAACGTGGGGAAAACGAAGCCACTACAACCGAAAAAATTGCCTACAAACGCCGACGTTTTTTACCCCAGGGACGGGCACTACCCACGTTGGCAGAAGTCAGGGTAACCCAGGGTGAACGGCTGGACTTGCTCACACATCGGCTATTGGGAGATAGCGAACAATATTGGCAGGTGTGTGATGCTAATGATGCGATGAATCCAGCAACATTACTTCCCCCATTGGAGGCTACTTCAACGGAACAAGGGGTATTTAACCAGGTACTCCGGGTGCCTTTACCACAAACCTTTTGAATAGCTAGACAGTAGCCGCACCTCAACATTGATTATTAATTAGCAATCTTTCTAAAAGGCTATGCCAATTCCTTTGGGTGTACAGTTCACGTTACTAATGGGACAAACAGTCCCCGTCCCCATCCCTGCATCAATGAGTAACGCTCTGGACTCAGCTGAAATCACCCATAGTGATGGGGAACGTTCAGGATTTCAACTGACCTTTAAGTTGGGTCGAGCAGACGCCAGTGATTTGAGGGACTACGATCTGGTAAGTGCCGCGCTGATTAAACCATTTAGTCGGGTGATTTTGGTGGTGACGGTAAACGCCAGACCGCAAGTGGTGATGGATGGTGCCATTACCCATCATCAGTTTATGCCTAGTAATCAACCGGGCGAGTCTAAGCTGATTATCACCGGTGAAGATATCAGCGTCATGATGGATTTGGAAGAGAAGGTTGTGGCCTATCCTGCCCTGCCGGAAGCTGCGATCGCAACTAAAATCATCGCCAGCTATGCCCGCTACGGCCTGACCCCCAAAGTTATTCCCCCGACAGGGGACTTACCACCTTTACCCACCGAGCGCATTCCCGTCCAGCACGGTACCGATTTAGAACATTTGCAAGAATTGGCTAAGCGCCATGGCTATGTATTTTATGTAGCCCCCGGCCCGATTCCAGGTGCCAATGTCGCCTACTGGGGTCCCCCAAATCGACTGGGGGTACCACAACCAGCCCTGTCATTGGATATGGGTTCGAGCACCAATATCGAAAGTTTACGATTTGAGTACGACTCATTGGCTGCCAGCACAGTGAATGGCCAGGTGCAAGACCGCAAAACAAATCGTTCTAATCCAGTCGAAACAAAACGTAGTACGCGACTGCCCGCCCTAGCTAAACGCTCAGCCCTAAAAATACAAGGCCGCCATGTTCGGCAGGTATTACCCACCCCCATAGCCGGACTCACCCGAGGTCAAGCCAAGGCCTTTGCCCAGGGCACCATCAACCGATCCCTGGATCAGGTGGTGACCGGCGAAGGTGAGCTGTCGGTGGTGCGCTACGGTCAACTGCTTAAGGCTGGGCAGACCGTCGGAGTGCGGGGTTGTGGCAATAGCTATGACGGTCTGTACCTGGTTAAAAAGGTGACCCATCTCATTCAGTCTGGGGACTATCGGCAGCAATTTACCCTGGCAAGGGAGGGGCTGGGAGCACTGATGCCAGTGGTAAGGCCGTGATCAGGGGAGTAAGTGAACGGCGATCGAGTTGTAAATAGGCAAGGAGACTAAGGGTGAGAGAGTTTTTTGGCAAATATCGTGGCAAGGTCACCAGTAGTCAAGATCCGAATTTTTTAGGACGAATTCAGGTCAGTGTGCCAGCGGTACTTGGCGACGGGAAGAAGAGCTGGGCCATGCCCTGTGTCCCCTATGCAGGCAAAGATATAGGTCTCTTTATGGTGCCGCCAGTAGGGAGCAATATTTGGGTAGAGTTTGAGGGGGGAGATCCCGATTATCCCATCTGGAGCGGATGCTTTTGGGGAAAAAATGAACTTCCCCAAGATGCAAAAGTGGCCAATCCTGAACAGGTACAGGTATTTCAAACCGAAGGCGTAACCCTGACCTTTAGCCGATTTGGGGCCACCAAGGGGGTGAGCCTAGAAATATCAAAACCGGTGGTGGAAAAGCCGATGAAGCTGGTGTTTGACGCCAATGGGATTGAGATTAACAACAATAATAAAACCACAGCTAAGCTATTGGCTGACAGTATCGAACTTAAAACAGGCAATAACTCAAGGGTCACCATTGCAACCGACAGCATCCAACTCAAAGAAAAGTCCGTCGAAGTGAAATTGACAAGTAACAGTATTGAGCTAAAAAATACCCCATCCACAGTCAAACTAACCACATCAGCAGTGGAACTAAATAACAGTACGGCCAAGGTGAAGATTGCCCCTGTCGGGATTGAACTGGTCAACAGTCCAGGCCAGGCAAAAGTGACCCCCAGCGGTGTGGAGTTGGGGATGGCCGCAGCCAGTATAAAGCTGTCGCCGATCAGTGTGAATGTCAATAACGGTGCTTTGGAGGTAATTTAACCATGCCTGGATTTTTGCTCACCGTGGGTTCCCAAGTCATCTGTGCCCATGGCGGTCAGGCCAAGGCAACGGTGCCTAACCCCAGGGTGAAGGTGATGGGACAACCGGTGGTAACCATGGGACCGCCCTATGCGATCGCAGGCTGTCCGAATCCACCACCCCCCGTCAATGTGGGACCGTGCATCATGGGCAACTGGGTGAAAGGAGCACTGCGGGTAAAAGTACTGGGCATGCCAGTGCTATTACAAGATGGCGTGGCAATTTGTGTACCGACGGGTACCCCCCTGACTGTTGTGTTGACCCAGCCACGGGTCAAGGGGATGTAAGCCCTATGCAACACAACACATCACAAAATATTGCCTATCCACTCCATATCGACGGTCGGGGTCGAATTGCGGGGGCCAACCATGATACTCATATTCGTCAGTTAATCGAACAGGTCTTGTTTACTTCCCCCGGGGAACGGGTAAACCGGCCTGATTTTGGCAGTGGGGTACAACAGCTGGTGTTTGAACCCAATAGTAATGAGCTGGCAGCGGCCACCGAGTTCTTAGTCCAAGGCGCACTGGAACGGTGGCTTAGTGACCTGATTCAGGTGGAAGCCGTAACGGTTCAAAATCGAGATGCACAGCTAGTGGTGGTAGTACGCTACCTGATTCGTCGTAGCCAAGAACGCCGAACAGAACGATTCTCATCCCTAGCCAACAACAATCTGGCATCCC
>CALHGI010000163.1 GCA_938029995.1 uncultured cyanobacterium
CACTAGTAACCCGGTGTATTCTCCCTGGGAACCGGCGTTGGGCTGTAGGGAAATACCGGCAAAACCAGTGATTTCTGAGAGCCAGGTTTCTAGCTGGTCGAATAACAGCTGGTAGCCCTTGGTCTGGTCTAGGGGGGCAAAGGGGTGAATCTGGCCAAACTCGGGCCAGGTGACGGGCATCATCTCAGCGGTGGCGTTGAGCTTCATGGTGCAGGAGCCGAGGGGAATCATGGCGGAGGCCAGGGATAGATCCTTCATTTGCAGCGCGTACATGTAGCGCAGCATCTCGGTTTCGGAATGGTAGCTGTTGAAGACTGGGTGGGTGAGGTAGGGGCTGGTGCGGACCAACGCAGCTGGAATGTTGATGTTGGCCTGGAGGTTTTCGACGGCTGGCATGGGCCGATTGCCGGCAAACACTTGCAGGAGCTGGATCACGGCGGCGGGGCTGGTGGTCTCATCGAGGGAAATGCCCAGGGTGGTGGCATCGATGGTGCGGAGGTTGATGTGGTGGCTGAGGGCGCGATCGCAAATCTCCCTAGCCTGGTCCCCCACCTCCACGGTCAGGGTGTCAAAGAACGGCGTGGTCGGCACCCCAAAGCCCAGCTTATCCAGCCCGGCCGCCAGTACCACCGTCAACCGATGCACCCGTTCCGCCATGGCCTTGAGACCCTCGGGGCCATGGTAGACCGCATACATGCTGGCCATGATGGCCAATAGCACCTGGGCTGTACAAATGTTGCTGGTGGCCGAGTCGCGACGAATGTGCTGCTCCCGGGTTTGCAGGGTAAGCCGCAGGGCCGGGCTGCCCTTACTGTCCTTAGAAACCCCCACCAAACGTCCCGGCAGCTTGCGGGCATAGGCCGTTTTGGTGGCAAAATAGGCCGCATGGGGGCCACCATAGCCCAGGGGCACCCCAAACCGCTGGGTATTACCCACGGCAATGTCTGCCCCCATTTCCCCCGGCGCCTTAAGTAAGGTCAGGCTCAGCAGGTCCGCCGCCACGGTGACCAGGGCCCCCGCATCATGGGCGGCGGTGATCACATCCGTGTAGTCGTGGATGGCGCCGGTGCTAGCGGGGTATGACAGCAGTAACCCAAATAGGGGCTCCCCAGAAGCCTCACTAAAGTCCGGCCGGTCGCCCACGATGACATTAATGCCCAGGGGTAGGGCGCGGGTTTGGATCACTTCAATGGTTTGGGGGTGGCAGTCCGCCGATACCCAAAATGCTTTAGCCGCTTTAGCGGCCTTGTTTTTGCACACCCCCAAACTCAGGGTCATGGCCTCGGCGGCGGCGGTGCCTTCATCCAACAGGGACGAGTTGGCAATTTCCAAACCGGTGAGGTCGCTCACCATGGTCTGGTAGTTGAGCAAGGCCTCTAGGCGACCCTGGGAAATTTCTGGCTGGTAGGGAGTGTATTGGGTATACCAACCGGGGTTTTCTAAAATATTGCGCTGGATCACCGGGGGGGTGATGCAGCCGTAGTAGCCCAAACCGATGTAGTTAGTGAGCACCTGGTTTTGGTCTGCGATCGCCCGAATACTTTGTAGCGCCCCATGCTCATTCATCCCCTCCCCTAGGGAGAGGGACTGGGCCAACCGAATCTCCGTCGGCACGGCTGTATCAATCAGGTCTGGTAGTGAGTCATAGCCCAGCACCGTTAGCATGTGGCTAATGTCCGCCGGCGTCAGTCCGATGTGTCGTTGGGGAAAGTCGTTGGGGGTGGTTAAGGTTTTAACCCAACTGTTGGTGAGGGTGGCGGACATCGACTGAGACTGTTCGTAGGACATTAAACGCTCCAGAAGGGCATGGCAAAAGGGCATCGGTCAGCCGTGGGACTGGCTAACCTAAAAAGCAAAAACCATCAGAGGATATCTGATGGCTTTAGGTACTTATTCTCACCTATTTCATTGGAGATTTCACCGGCAATTCTTAGAACTGCCGCAAAATCTAGCTCGAGAGCCCTGGTTTAGAAGGCGTTAGGGCCTTAGTCACTGACCCCTTCCACCTGTTCGATGTACTCGGCCGCCGTCATCGTATCGTCGTCAATATTATCGATATTGTCAGCCTTGATCTTAAGCAGCCAACCATCTCCGTAGGGATCGTCTGCAATTTGCTCCGGGGCATCCAATAGCTGATCGTTACGCTCTAATACTTCACCATCCACGGGGGATTTAAGATCTTCGACCGCCTTCACCGACTCAATGGTGCCAAATTTTTCACCAGCCTCCACGTTATCGCCTAGATCCGGTAGCTCTAGGAAGACGATATCGCCCAGCTGGTCAATGGCAAATTCCGTAATGCCAATGGTGATCACATCACCATCGATTTTGAGATATTCGTGGGTGTCGGTGTACTGCAAATTGTCAGGATATTCAAAGGCCATGGGGATTCCTTAGCACGTCCATAACTTGTGAACAATGGGCCGTTGGTGATCCTTGGGGATGAACTAAGACACTGCCGCCTAAACTGTGCAGATGAATTCATAGTTCGGATCAACAACGGGAATAGCATAGTACCTGCGATCGCAAGCAAGCCACTCCCTGATTGAGTAGCATTTATTGATGAAAGTTTGCCACGGAAGTTGGCCGAATAGATAGGGGGGTCAGTAATTTTCCTGGTTTTCTAAATGTTTTCTCTGATTTTTGAGGGCAACTTACCTCAAAAAATCAAGGATGCCATACACTAGCCGCAGAACATATGAACACAAGTTTCATAGACCTGTGGCATCCATGGCAGATTTCATTGACGATATCCCAGAAGCCCGGCGGGAGTCACTGGCCCCCAGTGCCGCCCCCTCAAAGGCCAAACCCCAACCGAGCATCGTACCTTGGCTACTGCTGGCCACAGCGGTTTTGGGCTTAGGG
>CALHGI010000164.1 GCA_938029995.1 uncultured cyanobacterium
TATTCAGGGCCCATCGCCTGAATTTCTTCCTCAGTGGTGGGATACGCCATGATGGGAATATCCTCAGCGTTGATGCCCGCGTCCTTAAACTGACGGTAGAACGCTGGAATACTGTCGCCAACCAGGTTGCTGAGCACAAAATCAGGCTTAGCGGCCTTAATTTTGTTGATAATGGTGATAAATTCGGTGGTTCCTAGGGCTGCGTATTCGTCGCCCACAACGGTACCGCCTGCTTTCTCAAGCTCAGCCTTAGCAATCCGGTTACTTTCCTTTGGATAGATGTAGTCAGATCCGATAAAGAAACCTTTGGGGCCAAAGTTTTCGTAACAGAAGGGAATGGAGTCCGTAATCTGTTGGTTAGGTGCAGCACCGGTGTAGAAAACGTTAGAGCTACATTCGTTTCCTTCGTAATAAACCGGATAGTAAAGGATGGAATCTTTCTCTTCAAAAACCGGAAGCACGGACTTACGACTGGCCGAGGTGTAACAGCCAAGGACGCAAACAACCTGATCTTCGTCAATCAGGCGCTTCGACATTTGGTTGTAAAGGTCCCAGTTGGAGTCAGGGTTGACCACAACCTTCTCAATGGTTTTACCGGCAATACCGGGTCCGTTAGCTTCCCAAGGACCTGTACCCGTATTAATTTGCTCAAGGGCCAGGAAGGTGGCATCCTGTAAAGACTTTTCAACAATTGCGATGGTGCCCGTAGTGGAGTACATGACACCCACTTTGATCGCATCTGCGCTGGCAGCGCCCGAGGAGTCACCGCCACCAGCATCAGTGGAAGTCCCACCACCACCACCACAAGCCGCCAAAACACTTGTAGTGGCTGCTAGGGAGCCATATTGAATAAACTTGCGTCGACTAAGACTACTTGAACTGCGGGAATTTGTCATAAAACTTGCCTAACCTCACACATCATAAGAAACGAGCTACAAACCCTGGCTAACGCTTGATTCTAGCCAAGAAAACAGCTTAGAACTTGCCCTAGCCATACCATTTGCACTCAGAAGCCTATGGACGAATTGCCCATCAAGAACATGTATCGCCACACTTACTCATGGTGATACCAGAGAACCGTCCTACACAAATCTAGGCGGAATCACTGGACACTCATGAACTTTATATACTAATACAGTTGTTTTTTGTCGTCGTTGATACAAAACAGGGGATCGCAAGGTTCGTTTGAAGATTCCTAATCAGCTATTTTCTTTTGTTAAATTTCCATCCAATCAGGACACAACCCAGAACTTTAAAACCCCTTGCCACCTTGGATTAGCTTCTAAAATTTAACAATCTTTTAATTTGAGTTCTGTATTGGTTTTTACCAGCCTTTCCCGGCTGATGAATCAAGATTCTGTTGTATCTAAATTTACATTTCCATCAAAGTTGGGGCGATAGGTTTGTTGTCATTGCCGAGCAAGTTGTTGATCGAAACTCAGCCATTTCGTTTCATTGCTGGAGATAATGCTGTCTTGTTGGTGCGGTGCTCCAGCGGCTATTAAGTTTCAACCACGGTTAAAGGTCTCAATCATAGTGTAAAAGTTTTAGGAGTCAGAACATGTCTGTTCACGGCGATATTTCTTCGAGTAACGACTCTGTCGGAGTGGCGGTTGTTAACTACAAGATGCCTCGACTGCATACGAAGGATGAGGTGCTGGAAAACTGTCAAAAAATCTCGGATATGATTGACGGGATGAAGGTGGGTTTGCCGGGAATGGATTTGGTTATTTTTCCTGAGTATTCCACCCATGGCATCATGTACGACCCTGGCGAAATGATGGAAACCGCCTCTAGCATTCCAGGGGCCGAGACAGATATTTTTGCTGAGGCCTGCATCCGCAACAAAGTGTGGGGGGTGTTTTCCCTGACGGGGGAGCGCCATGAAGAGCATCCCAAGAAAGTGCCCTACAACACATTGATTTTGATGAATGATCGGGGTGAGATCGTTCAGAAATATCGCAAGATTATGCCCTGGACTCCGATTGAGGGATGGTATCCAGGGAACTGTACCTATGTTTCTGAAGGGCCTAAGGGGCTGAAAATCAGTCTGATTATTTGTGACGATGGCAACTACCCTGAAATTTGGCGCGACTGCGTGATGAAGGGAGCTGAACTGGTCATTCGTTGTCAAGGATATATGTATCCCTCCAAGGACCAGCAAGTGATTGTGTCTAAGGCCATGGCCTGGATGAATAATACCTATGTGGCCGTTGCCAATGCATCTGGATTTGATGGTGTCTACAGTTACTTTGGCCATTCGGCCATCATTGGCTTTGACGGGCGGACGTTAGGCGAGTGCGGTGAAGAGGACTATGGTATTCAGTACGCAGCCCTGTCTAAATTTGCGATTCGGGACTTCCGGGAGCATGCCCAGTCTCAAAATCATATCTATAAGCTCTTGCACCGGGGCTATACCGGCATGATCAACTCCGGTGATGGAGATGAGGGTCTGCAGGAATGCCCCTACGAGTTTTACCGCGAGTGGGTGCTTGATCCCCAAAAGGCCAAAGAAAAGGTGGAAGCCCTAACGCGTTCTACGGCTGGGACCCAGGAATGTCCCATAGAAGGGATTCCGAATCAGAAGACGGTTGATCCCGTCCTGACGCCGTCGGTGAAGAAGTCGGAGCCGGTGGTGGTGACTCAACCGGTGTCCTAGGGTATTGAATCTAAATTGTTGGGTCGGTCATGTCCCTTGGTAACAACGTTCGATTAACGATGGTTGAATCCATGGCTAAGGCGATGGATTAGGGACTGTTCTCCATGGGGGGCGGCCCAATGATTGATGGACTAGGGACTGTTCTCCATGGGGGGCGGCCCAATTATTTAGCAATGGTTTGTGAGTAAGACGCAACGTTTTAAGTGATACCCCATGTACCTAACGCCCAAAGAGTCTGAGCGGTTAACGTTATTTACTGCTGCTGAAATTGCTCGCCGCCGTAAGGATCGGGGAATTCGGCTAAATGTGCCAGAAGCGATCGCAATTATCAGCGACTACATCGTAGAGGGAGCTCGGGAAGACAAAACCGTGGCCCAGCTGATGGCGGAGGGGGCCACCCTACTGACCACAGCGGATGTGTTGCCCGGTGTACCTGAATTAATTCCACTGATCCAAGTTGAAGGCCATTTTAATGACGGCACTAAACTGGTCAGCGTCCACCATCCCATTCGGCCCCAGGAGGCTTGATCATGGCCAGTAGTAGTGCGAATGATAACTCCCTCTCAGGGGCCCTGACCCCTGGGGCTGTGCTCTGTGGGCCAGGTTCCCTGGAGCTAAATGTCGGGCGGGCGGCTAAAACCCTAGACGTGGCCAATATGGGCGATCGCCCCATCCAAGTGGGCTCCCACTATCACTTTTTTGAAGTCAACCGCATGCTCCAGTTTGATCGAGCTGAGACCCTGGGATTTCGCCTGGACATTCCGGCGGGTACCGCTGTGCGGTTTGAACCGGGGGATACCAAAAGCGTCACCCTGGTGGCCCTGGCGGGCGATCGCATCGTTCAGGGGTTGAATGATTTGGTCAATGGATCGCTGGATGACCCCCAGGTGGTGGCCGCAGCGCTATCCCAGGTCACGGCCCAAGGCTATCGTTCCAGTTCAGATAGTTCAGACATTAATTAAATCCACCTAAGCCCACCAAGAGGAAAGCAATGGAAATTAGCCGCGAGCGCTACGCCGAGTTGTTTGGCCCCACCACGGGGGACCGGGTGCGTCTAGGGGACACCTCCCTGGTAATCGAAGTGGAGCGAGACACGACGGTGTACGGCGATGAGTGTGTCTTTGGAGGGGGCAAAACCCTGCGGGACGGGCTGGGCATGGCCCCCGGCATCACCGCTGCGGATGGAGCGTTGGATTTAGTGATTACCAATGTTTTGCTAATGGACCCGGTGCAGGGCATTGTCAAAACTGACATTGGCATTAAGGACGGCAAGATTGTTGGCATCGGTAAGGCTGGCAATCCAGGGATTATGGAGGGCGTTACCCCCAACCTGGTGATCAGTGCCAATACCGACGTGCGAGCAGGGGAGGGATTGATCGCCACCCCCGGTGGTTTGGATGGCCACGTTCACTTCGACAGTGCCGGTCTCTGTGCCGAAGCCCTCTCCAGTGGATTGACCACCATGTTGGGTGGCGGGCTGGGGCCGGTGACCGTGGGAATTTGCACCAGCGGGGCCCACAATATGGAAATTATGTTGAGGGCATCGGAGGCGTTTCCCATCAACTTTGGCTTCTTGGGGAAAGGCAGTTCTAGCCTGCCCGAGAGTTTGGTGGAACAGGTGGCCAATGGGGCCATGGGGCTGAAAATTCATGAGGACTGGGGGGCCATGCCCTCGGTGATTAACACCTGCTTAAATGTGGCCGATCAGTATGATTTCCAGGTCAAAATCCACACCGATACCCTGAACGAATCGGGCTATGTGGAAGACACTCTGGCGGCGATTAAGGGGCGAACAATTCACACTTATCACACGGAAGGGGCGGGGGGGGGCCATGCCCCGGACATCATCAAGGTGGCCTCATTTCCCCATTGCCTCACCTCCTCCACTAACCCCACCAATCCCTACACGGTCAACACCTTTGACGAGCATCTGGATATGGTGATGGTGTGCCACCACCTTAACCCCAGGGTGCCGGAGGATGTGGCCTTTGCGGAGTCTCGGATTCGGGCGGAAACCATCGCCGCCGAAGACATTTTGCACGACATGGGGGCGATCAGCATGCTGGGGTCGGACAGCCAGGGCATGGGGCGGATCGGAGAGGTGATTTGTCGCACCTGGCAGCTGGCATCGAAGATGAAGGACCAGCGGGGGACGTTGCCGGAAGACAATGACCGCAACGACAACCATCGCGTTCTCCGTTACCTGGCCAAATACACCATTAACGTGGCCCGCACCTGTGGCATAGCCGACTATGTGGGTTCCATTGAACCGGGAAAAATGGCCGACATTGTGCTGTGGCGACCGGGGTTCTTTGGGATTAAACCGGAACTGGTGATTAAGTCCGGTTTTATTGCCTGGTCCCCCATGGGGGAGTCGAATGCCTCGCTGATGACCTGTGAACCGATTTTGTATCGGCCCCAGTGGAGCAGTTTTGGCAGTGCCCCGGCGGCCACCTCCGCCTGTTTTGTTACCCAGCTAGCGTTGGAGAGAGGTTTGCCCGACCGGCTAGGCTTGGACAAGGAACTGTTGCCGGTGAAAGATACGCGACAGCTGACTAAGGCCGACATGTTGCACAACGATGTTTGCCCTGAGATTGAGGTGGACCCCGACACCTTCCAGGTGAGGGTGAATGGGGACCTGGCCACCTGTGAGCCGGTGGATCAGGTGCCTTTAGGACGGCTGTATATTTTTCGATAAAAGGGAAGCGTGTTAGGGGTTGACCCACCCCGTTGACCTTTCCGGGAGGCTACTGTGTACACCCCAGTGATTGGACATAGCATTTACGGTTGCATCACCCCCTCTAACTTCCCCTTGGTAAGAGGGGGGATTAAAGGGGGGCATACAGGATTCCAGGGGAGCAGGTATTGACTAGGGGAGGTGAGCCCTGGGGGAGTCTGCATTACATTTTTGATTGATTTTGATTTGATTGATTAGATTTTGAGGTGAGTCCATGGCAGCAGCGCGGGTGGGAATTGGGGGGCCAGTGGGGAGTGGCAAGACCGCTTTGTTGGAATGTTTGGTACCTAGGCTGATGGCTAGGGGCGTTGAGGTGGCGGTGGTGACCAATGATTTACTCACCCAGGAAGATGCGGAACGGTTGCGTCAAAAAGACTTTTTGCCTGGGGAGCGGATCATTGGGGTGGAAACTGGCAGTTGTCCCCACACGGCCATTCGGGAAGATCCAACGATGAATCTGTTGGCCATCCAGGATCTAGAGCTCAAGTGGCCCCAGTTAGAGCTGATTTTTGTGGAAAGCGGGGGGGACAATCTGGCCTCCACCTTTAGCTATGACCTGATCGACAGTTACATTTTTGTGATTGATGTGGGGGCCGGGGATGATATCCCCCGTAAAAATGGCCCTGGCTTTATGCAGGCGGACTTCGTGGTGATTAACAAAATCGACATTGCCCCCTATGTGGGAGCTGATTTGGACGTTATCCGTCGCGATACGCAACAACGACGGTCTGGCGCAGTGGCCTATACCAATTGCAAAACGGAGGTGGGTCTGGATCAGGTGGAGCAGTTTATCTTGGACACCGTATTGTTTCGCACCCCCACACCAGCCGGGGTGGCCGTGGGGGGTGACCGATGACTGTTACCACCTTGCCCCAGTCGGACCAGGCTGATCTCAAAAAACACCCTGATCCAGCGGTGAACCTATCGCCGTCTTTGATTGAGCCAAAGCTTCACCTATCCATGCGGGTGAGTTGTGCGGGGGGAGAGCAGGGTCCCTCTTTTATTGCCCACCAGTACGCCACCTATCCCTTTCGCCTGTCGGGCAACCTACGTTTGGACCCAACGGACCCCCACCGGGTCTATGCCTACATCATGAACGCTTGCCCTGGCATCTTGTCCGGCGATGATTTGCGGTTAGCCTTGCAGGTGGGGCCGGGGGCCAGTGTTTACTTGACGGATCAATCGGCGACGAAGGTCCACAGTCGTCCCCAGGGTGGTCCCAGAGCCCATCAGACCTGGACCATGGCGGTGGGGGCTAACGCCTATGTGGAATATGTGCCGGAACCGGTAATTCTCTTTAAGTCGGCGGACCTGACCCAGCGGATGCAGGTGACACTGCACCCCCAGGGGAGACTAGTACTCAGTGAAATCATTGTGCCGGGGCGGTTGGCGCGGGGAGAGTTTTATGAGTTTGAGCGGTTTCAAAGTCGGTTGCGGGTGGAAAACCCCGACGGGCAGCTGTGTTTTGCTGATAATCAGCGGCTCGTTGGCCAGGGGCAGGGGTTTAGCCACAGTCCTTTTTTGGCGCAGTTACCGATCATGGGTAACTTCATTTTGGTGGTGCCTGGGGTGGAGCTACCCCTGTTGGCCCAGGCATTGCAAACCTATGAACGGTCTCCAGAAATCCGGGTGGGGCATTCGACGTTGCCGGGCTGTAATGGGATTTTGGTGCGTGCGATCGCAACCCAAGTCAGCCTAATCAAACAATACCAACACCACCTACTCAACAGTGTCCGCCAGCTCACAGGGCAACCTCCATTACCCGACATCCCCAAATGACCACCCCCGCCACCACCCACCTGGCCCAAACCTATCTGGGCAACCAGTTACAAGATCCACAGCTGGCCCAGCAATTAGAAACTG
>CALHGI010000165.1 GCA_938029995.1 uncultured cyanobacterium
CAGCAGCCAGGACCTAGGTCCTGGCTGCTGTTTTACATCAAGCTTGGCCAAGAAGAATCAAACGGCCCTTAACAAGCTTCAGCCACGGCAACACCTGAGGTTTCCACCTCATCCACCCCATGCACCGATTGCGCCAGATCAATCACCCGCCGTAACTGATAGGGAGACCCTAGCTGGCCACTCAACATCACAACACGGCCACGCTGGCGCACTTTCAAATACCTGGCATCGTCCACATTAGCCAGCAAGCAATGGGACACCCGCTTAGACAAACCGTAGTAGTCATATTCCCCCTGCAGCCCGATTCGCTCTGGAGGAATCGTAGAGAACAGCTGACTTCGATACCGTAGATCATCAGCTAGCTGACGCGGAGAAGTCGCTTCCTTTAAGGCAGTTGCAATAGTTGAGCCATCCATAACACACCTCGACACCCTGATGTCTGCCAGACTGGATATTGTCCGAAAATCTCCCCATTCACACCAAACAAACGCACTGTTGCTCGAAAAATAGGGAAATGCGCTAATTCATAACGCTCTTGCAATATCCGGACAATTTGTCCATGACTTTCACAAATTCTAAGAAACACCAAATAATATTTATGTGTTCTTAAAAACTTTTTAACACAATTAATGACCAGATGAGTAACTATGCTTCCACAAGCAGCACAACTGCGTAGGCGGCAATGCCCTCTTCACGGCCAGTGGGACCTAATTTTTCATTGGTGGTGGCTTTAATGCCCACTTGATCGGGAGCGATGGCGAGTCGTTCGGCCAACCGGGTCCGCATCGTAGCAATATGGGGTTTAAGTTTGGGTTGCTCGGCCACCACCACCGTGTCTAAGTTGCCAATGGACCATCCCTTGGCCTGCACCATTTGATGCACTTGGTCTAACAGTTCCAGGCTATCGGCCCCCTTCCATTTGTCATCGGTGGGGGGAAAGTAGCGGCCAATATCCCCCAGGCTCAAGGCCCCCAACAGGGCATCCATAATGGCATGGGTCAGCACATCGGCATCGCTATGGCCCAACAGCCCCAGGGCATGGGGAATGGTCACTCCGCCTAAAATCAGAGGCCGATCAGGCCCTAGACGATGAATATCATAGCCATTACCAATACGAATACTCATGGGCCAATCCTCAGCTGGGGTAAATGCTCAGGCAAAAATCTTTTGGGCGTTGCTGATCCTCGGGATGATTTTACTAGTCTCAATCCGGCTATTAGCCAGGTTTACAGATCGATTCATCCTATAAATCAGCAACGGCTCTTTTGCGCTTACTCAGGCTTATTTTCCCATTCCTGCTGCTGCCAGCGCTCATAAAGATCTGGACGACGTTCACGGGTGCGATCAATCTGTTGCTGCCGTCGCCATTGATCAATGGCGGCATGGTTCCCTGAGCGCAGCACGTCTGGCACGGACCAACCACGAAATTCAGCCGGGCGGGTGTAGTGGGGATAGTCTAATAAACCAGACTCGAAACTGTCGTAGTGCAACGAATCCCGTTTTGCCACCGTGCCTGGCAACAATCGAATCACACCATTGAGTAGCGCCAGGGCCGGAATCTCACCACAGGTAAGCACAAAGTCACCGAGGGAAACTTCCCGGGTCACCACGTTGAGAATCCGTTCGTCAATGCCTTCGTAATGACCGCAAATAACAACCAGCTGATCGAGACTGGTGGACCATTGCCAAAACATTGATTGAGCCATGGGCTCACCCTGGGGTGTCATTAAAACAACTTCTCGGCGGGGCTGCTGGGGTAAGCTCTCAAGCGCCGCTATGATGGGGTCGATTTTCATCACCATGCCGACACCGCCACCATAGGGTTCGTCGTCAACTTTATGGTGTTTATCGGTGGTAAAGTCCCGTGGGTTTGTAATCTTCACCTGGGCAATGTCTCGCTCCAGGGCTTTGCCAATCAACCCCGATTGCAGGGGTGATGTAAAAAAGTCAGGAAATAAACTAATCAGGTCAAACCGCATTAATTGCTACTGCCTTAGCGGTCCTCAAAGCTCAACAACCGATTAAACAGTTCCACTTCCAAGCTGGTATAGTCCAGGTCACGCGCCAGGGTATAGGCCTGCTGATATTGCTGCTGGGCTAGCTCGAGGTCGCCGGTCGCTTCATAAAATTCGCCCAAGCGCTTCAGGGTAATTAAACGCGCCCAGGCATCGTCGCTATTAAGGGTGAGGGCAATGCGTTCATCGAGATACGCCCGGACCTGGTCCCAGTCGCGACCATCGCTGTAGACATCAATCAGACCATCCAGGGCCTGGAGCTGGGACGCCATATCGCTGCTATCGCGGCCATAAGCCAAGGCTAGGCGATAGGCCCCAATCGCTTTTCCCTGTTCCCCTTGGGCAAAATAGGCATCCCCCAGGTTATTGCTGGTGTTGGCCCGGCCCACCAGATTACCGGCACGGACGCGATAATTGCCAGCCACCTCGTAATAATCAATGGCGGCGGCATAATCTCCCCGACCCGCTGCCAAGAGCCCCAGATTACTCAGGGAGAGGCCAATGCCATCAAAATTGTCGACACTATAGGCAATGTTCAGGGCTTCTTCGTAGGCGCTGGTGGCTGATCCTATGGCCCCTCGTTGCAAACTGAGGGTGCCCAAGGTGTTCCAGGCAAAGATTTGGGTGCTGAAGCTTTGGTTATCGCGCGCGATCGCAAGCTGACGCCGCACGGCCGTTTCCGCTTGGGTATAGTCCCCAAGTTGGGCATGGGCACTGCCAATATTGCCATAGCCCCGCTCCATGGCGGCCGAGTCCCCAATCTCGTAATAGATTTCAACCGCCTGGCTCCAGGCCCGCAGCGCAGACTGATAGTCGCCCTGATCGGCCTGACGCTCACCCAACCGCAACAGCTGGTCAGCCACATCCCTCCGCTGGTTCACCGCCTCACGATTGACCGGCTGCCGCAGCTGGTCATCCAGACTACCCTGGCCATAGGCTGCGGGCATACCCGTCAAGGCCATGAGCACTATTAACCCG
>CALHGI010000166.1 GCA_938029995.1 uncultured cyanobacterium
ATGGCGGCGGTGGCGAAAACACAAGCCCAGGCCTATCTCACCGCTGACTGCAAGTTCCATCAGTTTCAGGAAAGTCGCGATCGCAACTTAATCCTCATAGACGCCGGGCACTACGCCACCGAACGCCCGGCCTGTGCCAAACTCGTCGACAAATTCCAACAACAGGGCGTCCCCTGGACCCAGCTGAGTACCACCGACGAAGACTTTCGACAATTTTGGTAGGGTTGAAGCCATCAGACCATCACTATTTCTGGCGTTGCTGATCCTCGGGATGATTTTACTAGTCTCACTCCGGCTATTAGCCAGGTTTACAGATCGATTCATCCTCTAAATCAGCAACGGCCTATTTCTTTGTGGCTCGCTGCACTTTGGGCATCCCACCCACCCGGTTCACATCTTCCTCTAAATGAGTCGCCTTCTTATCCTTGTTCTCCGCTTCCATGGCCTGGGCAAGGTAGCTAATGTAGTAGGCCATATTATGGTCAGCAATAAGATCAAAACCTGATTCAAACAAACTCTTAAGCAACCCAACAAGACCGTCCATGGCACGGCTAATGGCCTTGTAGTTAGCCATCAGCCGCCCCTTAGAGTTAAAGTACTTAATCGTACCCAGGTGACCATAAAACCGCAGCGGATTTTGAAAAGAGAACGGCGGCGGCACATGGGGAACAACATCATTGTTATTCACAAAGCGAAAAACCTTACCCGCAAGATTCTTATCCAGTTGTCGGCTAAAGGTGAGATCACCCACACGGGGCTGACCAAATGTGTACAAACCCGCAACATTAATCCCATTCTCATGGAGTGACGCCGCCGCCATGGTAGCCAGCGCGCCCCCCAGGCTATGGCCCGTAATCAGCAACGGTGGTAACGTCCGGAAGGAGCGCCCCGTTGTCGAAGGTTCATTTTGCCAGCGCTCTAGCTGGGCTAACACATCACGTTCAATGTCTGCCCAGCCCAAAAAGAACCCCGTGTGAACTTTCCCCTTGTAGGACGATAGTGTCGTTTTACCCGCCCGCCGAATCGTAAAGTTACGCAGTTTCATATCCAGATTGGTGGTCCAATCCCGAATTTCTTGGGTGCCACGAAACGCCAACACCATAAACTCATCCGTACGAAAAATAACCGCCTGGGTATCTCGCTTATGGGCATTAAAAAATCGAAAGTTGTTACGGATGTCGATATGCCATAGATCGGAAATTTCAGCAACATATCGCATATCTTGATAGATCAACCGCGACACCTTCGCCAAACTGAGGGCAAGGCGAGTGCTGTACTTGTTTACATCCCCTAGTTTCTGAAAATCAGCCCCTTGGTAAGGCGATCGCAAAATACGATAACCAAACTTCTCAAACAGCTTTCTGACACCGTCAAAACCATGATCATAGATGTAGTTATAAAGCCGATCGTAAACCCTCGAATCACAGTTACGGCGATAGGTCTCATCAGCAATTAGCCGCACCCAGTAGTTAAGCCAGGGTTTGACCTCTTTAACTTTAAACACACCAGAATCAACCATGTGACCAAAATGCTCCAAACCATTAAGCATTTGGTTAAACCAATCCCGGACCGATGTCTCGGCATAGTAAATCTGCATATCAGACGTTGGGCCCTGTCCGTCAGAGGTCGACTCCAGCGTTTGTTTGCGATTTTTTCGAGCCTTAGAACTCCCCAATGCTTGGCTCAAAAGGTCATTGGTGACCTTAAATGTTACGGCTGTTTCTTCTGTTGTCCCAGGTGCACTGGTTGTATAGTCTCGATATTCCTCAAAATCCAAAATACTGAGTGCTTGGCTAATACCAGGGTCATTCTCAAACTCTCGTGTAGCCCGACGCAAAAAATCAATCCGTTGCCATTGATGATATTTACTGTAGCTACGAACGCCATAGGCTAAGGCCAGGGCGCTAAGCCCTACAGCCCCGGCAAAGATACCTTGGATCAATAAAAATCGCTTGCGGTGACGTGTTTCAATAGTTTGTAGAGCATTGCCATTTTGATGGCTCGATTCAGTCAGCGTCCTCACCTCACCTTCGAGTCGGGGTAAGATGCCATCCTCCAACTGATTGATGGCAATATTTGCTTGGACCCTAGGCTCTTGGGTAGTGGGCGTTGCTCCCATCAGAAGTACACTACCGACCAGTGAGAGCGCTACATTTGTGCTGATTGAACGAATGCTGGCTGAAAAACGCACTGGCGAGTCTCCTGATGAACCAATGAACCAAATTGCTTTGATGCTACCGAAGCATACCCCGTTTGCTACCGAGAATCATGAAAATTGATGTACCTGAAACTTGGCCTGTGGATGCCCAGGAGGCCATTGCAACTCAAAATCGTCTGCGGGGGCAGGTAATCACTACGGACCAATTTGAGACAATTGTCACCGTTGCAGGCGTTGATGCTGGCTTTGAGCAGGAAGGTACCATTATTCGGGCAGCCGTCGTGGTTTTGCAACTACCAGATCTGACACTACTGGAACAGGCCATCGCCTATCGCCCCACCACATTTCCCTATGTCCCCAGCCTGCTATCGTTTCGTGAAATGCCCACGGTGTTGGACGCACTGAGCAAGCTCACTCTGGAACCGGATTTGATTCTTTGTGATGGGGCAGGTATTGCCCATCCCCGTCGCTTAGGCATTGCCAGCCATCTCGGGGTAATGATTAATAAACCCACCATCGGTGTGGCAAAGTCTCGCCTGCTCGGCACCCATGGTGAACTCCCTCCACAAAAAGGAGCCTGGATGCCCCTAATGGATCGGGGAGAACGGATTGGCGCAGTACTCAGAAGCCGTGAGGGGACAAAACCGCTCTATGTATCTGCGGGCCATCGCATTAGCCTAGAAACAGCGGTGGACTATGTGCTGCAATGTACTCCCAAATATCGGTTGCCCGAAACGACGCGGTTGGCAGATCGGTTGGCCTCGAACCGTGGGCCGATGCCGTCGGTGGGGACATCGGTGGGAGAGAACCCAGACCAGATGCAGCTATTTTGAAGCGTTACTCTGTTGTTGTTGGTTGGTATTTCCTCTGTCTAGATATTCTGTCTAGATATGTTGATGGCACATATAGCATCTGCCAGGTTAGTCAATACAATGATCATTCCTGAAAGCTTTTGGCCTCAATAGCTAACCTGGCGCGCAAACGTCCTAATGCATCAGGACGTTTGCTATAGGCGCAATGTTTTCTGCCGTTGCTGATTTAGGGGATGAACCGCTCTAGAAATGACGCGATACATCCGAATTTCGCAGATCAAATCATACCGAGGATCAGCAGCGCCTGTTGTTTTCTAATGGGGCATTACCATCACCGCTGTGGGGGGCAGCTGGACCGGCCAGGGTTGGGGCTGCTGCTGGAGCTGCTGCCAGCGGTCGCGGTAGACTTCTGCCTGGAGGTGGTAGTCGTGGTTAGAGTTGGGCGGGCCATGGAGCTTGATGTAAAGGGTAACCCGATGCTGGGTTTCGCTGATCCTGGCTAACCAGCCGGGAAACGTATTGGTTTGCTTTAGATCCGGCGGAAATTGGATGTGGTGGGCGCGCACTCCGACGTGGCCCCGCTCCGTTGGTGGGGGTGTTGTGACCTGGAGCCTACAGTGCCAGTCTAGGGCTTCGATGTGGGGGGCATGGTCTGGGGTCGGACACCGGTGGGCCTGGGAGAAGTTTTTGCATTCGGTGACTCGGGCCACTTCCAGGCAGGGGGGGTGATGGAAAATGTCTTCCCGGGGTCCGGCGGCGGCAATTTGGCCGTGGGTGAGCACCAGCAAATTGGGGCAGAGGCGGTAGGCTTCTTCTAGTTTGTGGGTGATGAAGAGGGTGACGCCGCCATGGTGGGAGAAGGCCCTGTGGAGGAGGGTTTCTAAGTGGCTGCGAAGATAGGTATCTAGGGCGGATAGGGGTTCATCTAACAGAAGAATATCGGGGTCCATGGCCAAGGCTCGGGCTAGGGCCACCCGCTGCTGTTGCCCCCCGGAGAGCTGGTGGGGATAGCGGTGGCCTAAACCGGATAGTTCGAGGGTGTTGAGCCAGCGGTGGACGGTGGGGGTGCGGGGCGGCCGGATGCCAAAGGCAATATTTTGGGCCACGGTGAGGTGGGGAAATAGGGCATAGTTTTGGAACACAATGCCGATGTTGCGATCGCGACTCTCCACATTCACCCCCGTCTGTGCATCAAACAGCACCCGACCATTGAGCACTATTCGCCCCTGCCTTGGCGTCTCCAACCCCGCAATACACCGCAGCGTCATACTTTTCCCCGCCCCCGACGCCCCCAAGATTCCCAAGGGCACCCCCTGGGCCTTAAACGCCACATCTAAAGAAAACCCAGACAGCGGTTTCTCCAGCTCCACCACCAATTCGGGGCCCGGGTGAGAGTCTGGCCGTTCTTGTCCTAGCCGCTCTTGCCCTAGCCGCTCTTGCCCCGGCCATGTTTGCCAGGCCTGAGATGGCTCAATTTTCCCCCTATCAGCCCCAAAATAGATCCAGTCAAACCACCGTTTTAGCCACCCATAATCCCGTCGATCCTGGCCAGGTTTGGTGATGTGGACCATGATACCGATACCCCCCAACGAGATCGCCATCATCAATAACACCCAGGCCAACGCCACCCCCATCTTTCCGGCCTCCGCCGCAAAAAAGATGGCAATGGGG
>CALHGI010000167.1 GCA_938029995.1 uncultured cyanobacterium
GCCACGGTAGCCCAATTCTTTGGACCCACCCTAGGTCTAGCAACCGTATCGTCAGAGTTTTCAGCCACCACTAACGTTGCCAGCTCTGACCCGGCCGGGACGGCCCTAGGGGGCGATGTGACGGGTGGGATCATCACAGCCACGGCCACCACTGGCCCCGAGGTGGAACTGCTCTTTAGTGAATCGTTGGCTAGTGCTGCAGTAAAACCGGTTGAAATGCCTACGGTGGTCACGTTGCCAGGGGTAGAGACGGTGACGCCCGCTGAAACGCCCACCGAAACGCCCGCTGTAACGCCCATCGTCGTCGGGCCATCGGTGGTCACTGTACCCCTGCTTGGGGTACCCCAGACACCGGCAAAGCCCGAGCCAGCGATCGCAACAGTCGAGTCGGTGGCCGTAGCGAGTGTCCCGGCTGATCCATCCAGCAGCTCAGCTCCAGCCCCCATTACCCTTGTTACGGCGTCTGCCAATGGCAGCACCGACAGTCAGGACGTGCCAGAGCCCTCAATCCTGCTAGGACTGCTGGGCACGGCTGCGTTGCTCAAACGTGGACGGAAGAAATCCGTCGATCAATAGACAGCTCGAACGCTCAAGGGATTTATGGCAGAGCTGCCACCGACTCTGCCATAAATTAACCGGTTAAAACCCTTCCAGAGGCCGAGCGACTCATATACTGGCCCATGCCAGCTCGTCCCAGCCAGCTGTCCCCATCCACAATCATCTCTCCCCGCAAAAACACTTTCTTGACTTTTCCCTGAACCTCTCGCCCCTCAAAGAGAGAATAGTCCACATTGGAATGGTGATTGCTCGCACTCAGGGTGTGGTGCTCATGGGGATCAAACAGCACAATATCCGCATCACTGCCCACCGCAATGGTTCCTTTTTGCGGAAACAGACCAAACATTTTGGCCGGGGCCGTCGCCGTTAGCTGCACAAAGCGATTGACGTTAATCCGGCCCGCCACCACGCCCCCGTCATACAACAGCGATAGCCTCAGTTCCACACCGGGGGCACCATTGGGAATTTGGGAAAAATCATCCTGGCCATACTGTTTTGACCGCAGTAGCCCCTGGGCATTCTCGTTAAAACAGAACGGACAGTGATCGGTGGCCACAATCTGTAGGTCGTCAAATTGCAACCCGCGCCACAGGGCATGCTGACAGGTGTGGTCCCGTAAAGGCGGCGTCATTACATACTTCGCCGCCTCAAACCCAGGGCGCTCGTATTCAGACTTATCCAAAAACAAATAGTGGGGACAGGTTTCTGCAAAGGCATGAATCCCCCGGTCCCGCGCCTCCACCACCGCATCCAAAGCCTCCTTGGCGGACAGGTGCACAATGTACACCGGCACTTCCGCTAACTCCGCAATGCGAATCACCCGATGGGTGGCCTCCCCCTCCATCAACTGGGGGCGGGTCATTTGGTGGAACCGAGGGGACGTATTGCCCGCCTCTAACGCCTCTTCGATCAGGGCCTGGATTACCACCCCATTTTCCGCATGGAGATTCACCATGCCACCGTGGTTTCCCACTTTTCTCATGGTGCGGTAAATATCGGCATCGTCCACCATCAACACCCCCGGATAGGCCATGTAGAGCTTAAAGCTAGACACCCCCTCCTGGTTGATCAGATCCGGCAGCTCGGCCAGGGCCGATGGGGTAACATCGGTGAGAATGACATGGAAGCCATAGTCAATGCAGCACTGGGGTTCCGCTGCCGCCAGTCGGCGGTCGAGGGCCTTTTTCGGACTCTCTCCTTTAAACTGTTGGGCAAAGTCAATGACGGTGGTGGTGCCGCCAAAGGCGGCGGAACGGGTGCCGCTTTCAAAGCTGTCGCAGGTTTCGATGCCATTGCCCATGGGGGTTTCCATATGGACATGGACATCCACACCGCCGGGAATCACCAGCAACCCGGTGGCATCGTGGGTGGGAATATTGTCGATGGCGAGCTGACGGCCAATGGCTTCGATTTTGCCATTTTCGATCAGAATATCGGCAACGTAGTCGTCGACGGCGGTGACGATGCGACCGCCTTTGATCAGTACTTTACCCATGGTTGTTGTGGGGGAAAATGGGAACGGAGGCTAGGTCTGGGAAGCTTTATAGGCGGCCCAGCCCCCCAGGTGGGAGATGTCGGGCCAATTGTTTTCTTCGATCAGCTTTTGGGGATAGAGCATTGCGATCGCAACGCCCCCACCCTCTAAGCTCACCTCCGCCGGATACATGTGGGGAGGTTCCGTGGACACCAAATAGTCATATTGCTCAGCCGTCAGCTGATATAACTCCCCCGGAATGGAAATTCCACCGGACTCCACCCCATAGATGCCAGGGTGCCAACCCTCCTTCACAGAATGCAGCCGGTAGCTAGCCGTTGTTTTTGCCTCCCCCATAAAGGTGGCCGTTTGAAGATTGCCATGGTCAGGCTGTCCTCGCAGGGCTGAACCACAGATAAATACGGTCTTAGTACCATCATCGGCCATGGGACATGTCTCCTTCGGTGCAGATGCGTGATTACAGCAGACATGATAAACCCCATGCCGTTACCTTTCGTTGTGTTGTTTTTCGTTGTAAGGCTTGCCCACGGGGGACTTAAACCCCAAAAAAGTTGAGGTAGCTGTCGTTACAGATATTCAATGGGGGCATTCATAGAATAATCTTTAAACAAAGTTAAAAATTGAGTGACCACTCACTTGGCCCCACTCGACTTTAAAAAAATCCGACTGGACACACTGTTTATGCTAGCTACCATCGCTTCCAATATCGACGCTCTGACCATCAATGGGGAGCGGCTGATGCAAATGATGACCGAGGTGGCAGCAATTGGCGCATTACCCCATGGCGGTGTGCGACGTCTTGCCTTTAGCCCAGAGGACCTCACCGCCAGGCAGCTGGTGCAACGCTGGATGGAAGCCGCTGGCATGACCGTCACCATTGATGCCGCCGCCAATATGATTGGCCGTTACGAGGGGCGCTTTCCCCATGCCCCAGCCCTGGCCACGGGGTCCCATCTGGACACGGTGCCCAAGGCCGGGATTTATGACGGCACCTATGGCGTCCTGGCAGGGGTGGAAATGGCACGGACCCTGCACGACCATGGCATGGTGCCCGACCATCCCATTGAAGTCATTGTCTTTGCGGACGAAGAACGCACCATGATTGGCAGCAAGGCCATGGCGGGCAAGGCCAAGCTAGACCCAAACTTTTATGAGCATCCCCACTATGAACCCATTGACATTGGGGTGAACTACATCGGCGGTGACTGGTCCAAGCTGCCGTCTGCCCAGCGGGATACGAACAGCATGGTCGCCTTTGTGGAACTGCATGTGGAGCAGGGGCCAGTCCTAGAAGCTGCCGGTAATCCCATGGGGCTGGTCACCGGCATTGTGGGGCAGCGGCGCTACCTGATTAACATTGAAGGCAGCGCTAGCCATGCGGGCACCACCCCCATGGCCATGCGCCAAGATGCCCTGGTGGCAGCGTCCCAGCTCATTATGGCGGTGCATGGCATCGGCCAT
>CALHGI010000168.1 GCA_938029995.1 uncultured cyanobacterium
CCCTGTTTCTTTTCTCTCAAGGCAGTGACAGGCTCCCGCTTCAGCTTTCTGCCCATCGGTAAAGAGGCGGCGTGGTTTTTTCGTCATTTGAACATTCTCCTTCATTTCGACTCATCAGGAATGTCCACTTTTTTGGGGGAAGGTCAGGTTGATGAGCTACTGCAACGCTTTAGCAACCACGACATTGCCCTCTGCCTTCAGCGCAGTCACAATGCCCTACCGGAAGACCAGCGGGAGGGCTACCGGATGGAAATCCGGATGCTCAGCCCGGCTTACCAGCAGGGTGGCTATGACGCTTGCTACTAAACGCTGCTCCCCATCTGTCCTGGCAGGTGGGGTTCTTTTGGCGTTTGCAGGCCACAGAGGCTGACGAATGATTGAAGTTCTATGTCGATTCTCCCGCCCGCTCGTTTATTTGATGTAGCGATCCTTCAGTTGTAATCAGCCGTAAATAAACCTTTGGACCAAGGAGAATAATTTGAGGATAATTATCCTTCCCCATACTTTACTTGAGTAAGTTGATATCCTCTGAGAGATATTGTTGCCGATACGCTTTCTGCTCTGCCGAAAGGGTTGAGTCTTTCGCTAATACATCCACCGCCGTCTGCCAAGCCACCCTGGTATTTTCTCTATCTTTAAGCTCATGGTAGATGTCACCGATGCGTTCGTAAGCAACGGAAAGATAAGGCGTTTGACGAACCTGAGCTTGATAAAGCAACAGCGCATCCTCATACTTTCCCCGCTCCTGCAACGCCCGTCCTACTTCCAGTATCTGTTCAGTTCCTATTTCTACAGAACCGTTATCCACTTGCATACAGGCTGTTTCAGCGCCCTGAGCAAGAACATTTTCCAAAAGCGCCGTGGCTGACATCGGCATGGGTTCAGCCTTACAAACCTGAACAGATAGCCCTGGGCAATCTGCAATGATGGTTTTCAACCGGTTGCCAAAAGACCTCTGATCGGATGTGTTTTGATTAGAGACTTTCTCCTTCACATAAGCATCCAAAAAAGCTAAAGCACTCTCACAGATGGCGATTGAGGTTGAGTTAACCAATCGAGTTTGCGCATCGGGTTTCCCCGATAGGTAAGTTTTCGCCGTGAGTCCAGGCGTGACAAAATCCTTGTGACCTAGGTGCTTTACTCGAATATAGTAGCGATCGCAATAAGTCAACTCATCGTAGTGGCCAAACCCTACACTTGGTTTATCCATAGTGAAAACCATCAGCGGTGGCATAGACATCTGTCCCTTACTTAAATGCTCTGCAAGACCCGGAGAGATCGGTTCCGACTGAGCATTCCATTCTTGGGTTGAATCCAAGCTGACCACAGCCTGTATATTGGCCTGAGATTCTGATGCGTAGCTCAACACAGCGGAAGCCCCATAGCTATGACCTAACAGACCAATACGACTAGGATCCACCCCATAGTCCTGACACATCGAATTGATCAAAAAGGCAATATCTTTAATCGAACGCGTGAGGTCACCATCTACACCGAAAAAGAGACCATGCTCAGGTTGGAACGTACTGGCAACTACCACATATCCATAGCTGGCCAAAAACTCCAATAGCTCAGGATTATCAACAATGCCGCCCCCTAGCCCCTGATGATGGATCAACAAGGGAAAAGCACCTTGCAGAGGGGGCGCATCCTTAAAGCAAACAGTGGAGCTTTGCAAAAAGCCTTGAAAGCCATTGGCCTGGGCGTCATCAAGCTCGGCCCAACGCTCACCCATACGTTCTTCGCAAGCGGTCTCAAAGAGAAAAACTTCTAACTCATCACAAAACGATTGCCAGCAAGGCTCCGTCCGTAGTCCAGCCCGTGGCACATCTAAGTACGCTTTATGGGGCATTTTCGTCATATCAGCATCAGGTTCTGCCGGATACCAGATCTGCACAGCCATAGGCCGACCCGCCGACTGACGAGGTGAGATATTTTCAGGCGTACGGGGCTGTTGGTAGCTACGGCTGTAATCACACAAAAGTGAAGATTGAAATCCCACCTTATAAGGCCCAGCGACCAGATCACCCCATAGTGTTTGCATAACATCTCCCTTAAAATAGTGGCTCAACACCATTAACCCTTAGCAGGTTATACTCGGGCAAATTGCTTCAAAACTACTGTCGGCAAAGTTTGTAGCGCAACCATTACATAACAACCCAATGCACCAGAACATAGCCCTATGACTTAGTGAGTTAAATTGGTTGCTGTGTCCGGTGATTGGGGACGTTGAGCGTCCACAGGCCGTAGGAGCTGACGCATAATTGAAGTCCTATGCTAGTTCTTCCACCCGCTAGCTTTGCGACACTCTCATAGTTCTGTATCTAGGAGTTCCAACAGTTTTCACACCCCAGCTTCTGAGCGTGACCTTCAACTCAGAAGGTCAACTGACTGGCATGGTGTGACTTGTACTGGAATGAAATTCATCCTAAGATTCGGCCATGGCCGAAGGTCATGAAGATCTGTTCTCGCTACAACAACAGGTCAACTGCAAAGTATTTGGAGAAAAGAATATGAATCGCACTGAAGCGAAGGCCTATGCTCTAGATGAGTTAGGTCTATACCGTGATCATGTCCGTCAGTTCGGCAACCTCAGCCGGACCCAAACTTGGCTGGATGCAATAGCTGCGTTTGAAGCAGCATCTGAGCCAACCGAGACCGAGGACATTAGTCTGGAATCCTTGGCTGAAGCGTCAGCAACGATCACCTTGCCTTGGGCATCGATTCCCGAAGAGAGCTTCATCACCTTCTGGGATGCGGAGTTCGACCCCGTTGCCCCACAGCCGCTGGATTGCCTGCTAGAACTTGATGAAGCCTGTGATGAGCCTGTTGCTCCTGCCCCGGTGGTCTACCCTCTGGTTATCGCCCTGCTGATGCTTTGGGCCATCCTGCAATTGCTCCTGCTGGTGACCGGTTGGATTGTCACCGGCCTCACAGCTTTCGCGAACTTCCTGGATGTAGCAGCAACGCGACGACTCGAAGCGAACTCACTACTACCAGAGCGCCAGTTTAACCAGCAGGACTCCCAAACCTTGGTTCTTGCCAGTCCCTAGCAAAAGTTGAACCCGTCAGGTTAATGCCGCATCTGCGCTTTTGGTGATAAGCCAGCTTAGGCCTGTAAGCGGTCCTCTTCAGCTAAGACCATCAAAATGATTTTGCTAGCTTCGGCCTGGAGGTGCTCGGGTGGTGCATCAGCCAAAGCGACCGGAATTAGTTTGGATATTGCCCACCGGGCTTGCTCAGGGGTGAGCTTTTCGAGCATCTGGGTGCTGATCTGGGAATCTGTCTCTGAGAGTTGAATACTGGTGAAATCTTGCATTAGGAACAAACGGTTTGGAACTGTGCTCCCTGAGTGAAGGCTGAATGAGTTTACACCAGTCAAGTCCTTCAGAGAAATGAACAATATCCTTGCTCCCTGCCTGTCCCTAAACCAAAATTGAACCCGCCAGGTTGAATGCCGCATACGCGACCCTGACGGGCTCGATAGAACTATGAGATAGGACTGTCAATAGAATCGAACTCCGCGACATCTACTGTGCCTCGGTTGAATTTAGATTAAATCTAGCGAGAGAAAAATATGGTTTCACTGAGCCAAATTTATGGAGACCTCACGTTGGTCTAAAAAAAGACTGAAGATGGCTGCGTAGGGAAACCCTTCAATTTGGCGTTGCCTGCGCTCCATCACGGTTCATTCCGCCATCACTAACCGAACCCGGCCCAGGCCGAGAGAGATGACGTATCGATTGACTGCTTCATGTCCTCGACCTTCATTGCCCACGACTGCACCGCCGCCGAACTGCGACGCTATCAACTGCAAACCACCCCAGCCGCTCT
>CALHGI010000169.1 GCA_938029995.1 uncultured cyanobacterium
TTGGAGGCCAACATCAGGAGCCGAGCTTCAGACTGGGCTTCAAGGGATAGGGGTACGTGTACCGCCATTTGGTCACCGTCAAAGTCTGCGTTAAAGGCTGGACAGACTAAGGGATGAAGTTGTAACGCACGACCTTCCACCAGCATTGGCTCAAAGGCCTGAATACCAAGACGGTGTAGTGTCGGTGCTCGGTTTAGCATCACTGGGTGATTTTCAATCACTTCTTCCAGGACACCCCAAATGCTCGGGTCGTTACGCTGAATCAGCTTCTTAGCCGCTTTGATATTGTTCACCAGCCCTTGGCGAATCAATCGATGGATCACAAAGGGTTGAAACAGTTCAATGGCCATCTCTCGGGGGAGACCACATTGGTGAATCTTGAGGTTGGGGCCCACCACAATTACAGAACGACCGGAGTAGTCAACCCGCTTACCCAACAGGTTTTGTCGGAAACGTCCCTGCTTACCTTCAATAATGTCTGAGAGCGATTTGAGGGGACGATTATTGGCACCTACTACTGTGCGTCCGCGACGACCATTGTCAATCAAGGCATCAACGGCTTCCTGGAGCATCCGTTTCTCGTTACGGACAATGATTTCAGGGGCCAGAATTTCCTGTAGTCGGGCTAAGCGATTGTTACGGTTAATCACTCGACGATAGAGGTCATTCAGGTCCGACGTGGCAAATCGACCACCGTCTAGCTGAACCATGGGACGTAAGTCAGGTGGAATAACTGGAATCACATCCAGTACCATCCAGTCTGGCCGAGAGCCGGTGGCAATAAAGTTATCCACCACTCGCAGGCGTTTGATTAGCTTGGCTCGTTTCTGCCCTTTAGAGTTATCAATATTTTCCCGCAGCTGTTCCGCCACGGACTCCAATTCCAGATCCTGTAGCAGACGCTGGAGTGCTTCTGCTCCGATGC
Source organism: uncultured cyanobacterium (assembly GCA_938029995.1). Taxonomy (GTDB): domain Bacteria; phylum Cyanobacteriota; class Cyanobacteriia; order Phormidesmidales; family Phormidesmidaceae; genus Leptothoe. Next base: position 926 of record CALHGI010000169.1, read on the forward strand.
CCACCTCAATGCCTGAGAGCTCGGATTCTTCGTCGTATAGCTGATCCTCTAGCTCAATCCATTGGTCTTCAGTTAATAGTTGCTTATAACTGAGACTGTCGGCATTCCCGGCATCTAGAACGACATAGGCATTGAAGTAGACAATTTGCTCCACATCCCTCAGGGGCATGTCAAGTAAAATGGCGATATAGCTAGGAATTCCTTTGAGGTACCAAACGTGGGCCACCGGGGCGGCTAGTTTGATAAAGCCCATGCGATGACGACGCACACGAGACTCGGTCACCTCAACGCCGCAGCGTTCGCAAACAATGCCACGATGTCGTACGCGCTTGTACTTACCACAATGGCATTCCCAATCCTTAGCAGGGCCAAAAATACGTTCGCAGAACAGTCCGTCCATTTCAGGCTTTAGAGTTCTGTAGTTAATCGTTTCTGGTTTGGTGACTTCCCCCACCACCGTGCCGTTAGGGAGGGTGCGCTCTCCCCACTGACGGATACGTTCGGGAGAAGCTAAGCCGATTTTGACATAGTCAAAGCGCTGTTCTAGTTTTGGCATTCTCTTGGTTCCTTGTACGCGGCCTATACATCAGGACATGGTTACGACTTGGGAGCGAGGCATTTTCGTTGCAAACTTTTGTGCATCCTCGATCCTGCGGTAGTTATCTAAGGGCTGGGTCTATGGTCAGATGGAGAACGCTTTATTGTGCGTGGCATCTGACCAACCAAACCTCAGAAAAAACTACCCATTAAAGCTGAGGCGACTCTTCTACACCCGGTAAAGCCGCTGATGCAGCCGGGGGAGGCGCGTCTGGAGCAGGTTGTTCCTCGCGCGAGATGGATTCATAGGTAGGACGCGATGGTGAACGCCGATTGATGGAATCTGACATCAGGTCAACTTCTACATCACGACTGGTGCCATCTTCTTGGGTTTCTAGCTTGTGGACGGCAATATCGAGACAGAGGGACTGAAGCTCACGCATCAAGACCTTGAAGGACTCAGGTGTACCCGGTCGAGGAATGGCCTTACCCTTCACAATGGCGTTGAGGGCCTCGTTTCGTCCTTGCATGTCGTCAGATTTAACGGTCAGTAGTTCCTGCAAAGTATAGGCTGCACCAAAGGCTTCCAAGGCCCACACCTCCATTTCACCAAAGCGCTGACCGCCTTGCTGTGCCTTACCACCCAAGGGTTGTTGGGTAACCAGGGAGTAAGGGCCGGTGGAACGGGCGTGGATCTTGTCGTCTACTAGGTGAACCAGCTTCAACATGTAGGGTTTACCGACGGTTACCGGACGATCAAAGGCTTCCCCTGTACGTCCATCGTAGAGTTGAATTTTGCCAGGATCGTCAGGATTAAATACCCAGTCGTGGCCGGTATTCTCTCGGGCATCCTCTAGCTTGCCATGGGTGGTTTCCAGGGAGGCTTCTTCGCCGTACATTTCATCAAACGGTGTGATCTTAAAGCGGGCATTGAGGTTCTCTCCAGCCCAGCCCAGAAGACATTCGAACACTTGTCCCACATTCATCCGGGACGGTACACCTAGGGGATTGAGTACGATATCAATGGGGGTGCCATCAGGGAGATAGGGCATGTCTTCGATGGGCAAAATGCGGGAAATAATCCCCTTATTGCCATGGCGTCCTGCCATTTTATCGCCCACCTGAATCTTGCGCTTTTGAGCGACATAAACCCGCACCACCATGTTGGCACCGGGGGGCAGTTCGTCTCCCTGCTCACGGGTAAAGACACGCACATCGACGACACGGCCTTTTTCTCCGTTGGGTACGCGCAAGGAATTATCCCGCACGTCTCGAGCTTTTTCTCCAAAAATAGCTCGTAATAGTTTCTCCTCGGGGGGCTGATCCGATTCGCCTTTTGGCGTTACCTTGCCCACCAGGATGTCGCCGGAGGTGACCCAAGCACCAATGCGAATAATGCCTGTTTCATCCAGTTGTCGCAGGGCATCTTCACCGACGTTGGGAATTTCACGGGTAATTTCTTCGGGGCCTAGTTTGGTCTGACGGGCCTCAATTTCAAATTTTTCAATGTGAATGGAGGTGTAAAGGTCGTCGTAGACCAGACGCTCACTCAGGAGAATGGCATCTTCGTAGTTGTAGCCTTCCCAAGGCATGTAGGAGACTAGGACGTTTTGGCCCAGGGCAATTTCCCCGCCTTCGGTGGCGGAACCGTCGGCTAGCACCTGGCCGGCTACAACTTTATCGCCAGCAAATACTAGGGGACGCTGATTTAAGCAGGTGTCTTGGTTTGAGCGTTGATACTTTTGTAATTCTTGGGCATAACGCTTGCCTTCAGCATCGGTAACCACTACATTCCTGGCATCTAGGAATGTGACTTCCCCATCCACGGGGCTGACCACCACCATGCCGGAGTCACGGGCAGCTTGAGCTTCTAGGCCGGTACCCACCAAAGGCCGTTCTGGGCGGAGGAGGGGTACGGCCTGACGCTGCATGTTTGATCCCATCAGGGCTCTGTTGGCGTCGTCGTGCTCTAGGAATGGAATGAGGGAGGTGGCTACGGAAATAATCTGTACCGGCGAGACGGCCACGTAATCTACTTCAGAGGTTGCGGTTGTAATAAAGTCTTGCCGATATCGCACCGGTACGGATTCTCCGAGGATATTGCCGTCAATATCGATGGGAATGTCACCGGGGGCAACCCTGAAGTCATCTTCTTCGTCAGCCGTCATATAGGTGGACGGTAAGTCTTTCCGAATACGACCGTTGTCGACTTGGAAGAATGGTGTTTCGATGAATCCAAAATCGTTCACCCGGGCATGGGTGGCTAGGGAGCCAATCAGGCCGGCGTTGGGACCCTCAGGGGTTTCAATCGGGCAAATACGACCGTGGTGAGATGGATGAATGTCACGAACGGCAAAGCCAGCGCGTTCACGGGTTAGACCACCAGGACCGAGGGCACTAATGCGTCGCTTGTGGGTCAGCTCAGCCAGGGGATTAGTCTGGTCCATAAACTGGGAGAGCTGACTGGAACCGAAGAACTCTTTAATGGCGGCGACTAGGGGCTTGGGGTTAACCAATGAAGCCGGGGTTAAAGAATCTGCATCGGAAACGGTCATCCGTTCACGGATAATGCGTTCTAGGCGATTTAGACCTACGCGCACTTGGTTTTGCAATAGCTCACCGACGGAACGCACACGACGATTACCGAGGTGGTCAATGTCGTCGATGATGCCGATGTCAAACTCTAGGTTGATTAGATAATCGATAGCGGCTAAGACGTCCTGGGGTGTGAGGACGCGAACCGCATCGGGAACGTTCAACCGCAGCTTGCGATTGAGTTTATGGCGACCTACTTTTCCTAGGTCATAGCGTTTGGGATCAAAGAAGCGAGAGTTTAATAGCTGCTGACCACCGGATACCGTGGGTGGTTCACCGGGACGGAGCTTACGATAGAGCTCTAGTAGAGCTTCTTCTTCGCTAAATTGACCTTCTTTTTCAATAGTTTTTTGGAAATATTCAGGGTGACGGAGGGAATCAAAGATTTCACTATCACTGAGACCTAAAGCCTTGAACAGGACCTGGGCCGAAAGCTTGCGGGTTTTGTCGATTCGTACCCAAACCAAATCGTTTTTATCGGTTTCAAACTTGAGCCAAGCTCCCCGGTTGGGGATTAGGTTGGCGTTATAGGTACGGCGACCGTGCTTGTCGGTTTCAGCTTTGTAGTAAACACCGGGACTGCGCACAATCTGATTGACGATCACTCGTTCAGCACCGTTGATAATGAAGGTGCCGCGATCGGTCATCAGTGGCAAATCGCCAATGAAGACTTCTTGTTCTTTAATTTCCCCGGTTTCCTTGTTAATGAGGCGCGTTGGGACGTACATTTGTACTGAGTACGTGCTGTCACGCCGTTTGGCCTCATCGACCATGTATTTGGGGGCTTTGAGTTTGTAATCTTTGCCAAGAAAATGTAGCTCTAACTTGCCCGTATAGTCAGTAATTGGTGAGAAACTCTCAAGTTCTTCGATGAGCCCTTCTTGTAAAAACCAGCGAAAACTAGAACGCTGAATTTCGACTAGGTCAGGTAATACAAAGGAGGATTGGGAAATGGTTAGGTCAGTCATTCGTCTCCTCGAGCAGGTTAGGCCTAAATAAATGGGGTATAAAAGTGAGGGATAAGCAGGATTTAGTTAAATCGCCATCAAAATCTAAACAGTGCTAAGTTACAAACACGAGAATGACTACATTCCCCTTGGAGTAATGCAGTCAAACCAATATTTTTCAGGTGTTTTGCTAACATTCGATAGCTAAGAAGGGCGCGGTGGGCAATCGTCGAAGTCAAGAGTAACCGTTAGGCACCAACGCTATGAATAGGATGGGTACAAGGGGTTGATTAATGGACTACCTAAGGCTAACGTACAGCCGAGGCAGTATATCATAAATCAGCATTGAAATTTAATATTTTCGTCACGTTGTATTTTGATTTGGGCGGGGCGGTTCCCTGGGGACAGATATAAATTGGATTTGAAATGTCGCTCAAGTAAGCGGTTCACATCTGTATTTATTGAAAAAAGTTTTAAAGTTGATTATTTTGCAACGGCAAAGGATGCATCGGGTAATTTGAACAGCTTCCTGGCGTTGGCTGTTGTTTGTGCGGCTAAGACGTCTAGGGACACATGCCGCAAATTAGCAACGAATTCGGCTACGTGAAGAACATTGGCGGGTTGGTTTCGTTTTTGACTGCGCTTGGGAGCTGGGGTCAGAAACGGGCAATCGGTTTCGACTAGAATGCGATCGCAACCTACCATTTGCGCCGAGGCTTGCACCTGGGTGGCGCTTTTGAACGTCACAATGCCGCTAAAGCTAATGTAAAAGCCCAAGTCTAAAAACCACTGAGTTTCCTCGGGGGAGCCTGTCCAGCAATGCATTACGCCCTGAACCGGCCCATGCGCTTGCCAAAAGGACTGGAGCACCTCACGCATGGTCTCGGCCGCATCTCGGCAGTGAATGATGACCGGCAAACCCAACTCGTAAGCGACGGACAGCTGAGCCCGAAACGCTTCAATTTGGCATGCTTGGTCATCAGCCTTGAAGAAATCTAAGCCGGTTTCTCCAATGGCGACCACTCGCTGATCTGACATCGCTAACTGGCGAATTTTGTCCGCCAATTCCGGCGTCCATTTATCCATATCTAAGGGATGCAGGCCCACCGCAAATGAAATTTCATTAAAACGGTCAGCAATCGCCCGAATGGCATCAAATTCTGACGGTTCAACACAGGAATGAACTAGATGGGCCACACCCGCCTGCCGCCAAGCAGATGCCACTTCGTCTAGATCGGGTTGGAAACTATCAAAGTTGATGTGAACGTGGGTATCAACCAGCTGCATAAATTGTTATGAGGCGGGTTCGCTCTTTTTCAGGGCATGGGCAATTCTGGACTTGCGACGAGCCGCCGCGTTCTTGTGGATGCTGCCACGCTTGACTGCCTTGTCAATTTTGCTGAAGGCTGCGGACATGGACGCATCAACAGCCTGCTTTTTCTCGTCAGAAGGGTCGGAGGCATACTCGCCTAATGCGGCGTAGTAGGTCTTGGTCAAGGTCTTGACCGCCGACTTGTAAGATTTATTCCGTAGACGATTGCGCTCCGTAACTTGGATGCGCTTTACCGCAGATTTAATGTTTGCCACTATTAGCCAATGTAATATTTGTCAGGGTCTCGGATTATAGCATCAAAATGGTGGGTAAGAACCATTCGTTGGCAAAATATGGTAAGCCAATTCGGCTGGCTCTAATTAATCCGCGCTAAGCTATAACAGTCACCACCCTCACCCTCTCGCCACCCGCCTCAATGTTGCGAACTTTGTACCAGCTCAGTGAAGCGCAGACTGAACTCCAACGGATTTGCGATCGCATCCACACCGATCAGGTGATTGAACAAGAAGCCACCGTTCGAGAAATCCTGAATGCCGTTCGAAGTTCGGGGGATGAGGCTCTCCTGCACTACACTGCAAAATTTGACCAACAAACCCTAGCCCCCGGTGGCTTACGCATTACTGGTGCCGAAATAGATACCGCCTATCAGCAGGTTTCCAGTGAACTGTTACAGGCCATTCAAGTCGCCTGTAAAAATATTGAAGCCTTCCACAAGCAGCGACTCCCCAAAAACTGGGTCACCTTCGAAGAAGACGGTGTTGTCCTGGGCAAGCGCTATACCCCCGTTGCCCGCGCCGGGATCTACGTTCCCGGTGGGCGGGCCGCCTACCCCAGTACCGTGATGATGAATGCCATTCCCGCCCGTGTCGCTGGCGTGGACCGCTTGGTGATGGTCACCCCTACCCCCAAGGGGCAGATTAATCCAGCGGTGCTAGTGGCTGCCCAAGAAGCCGGTGTCCAAGAAATCTATCGGGTAGGGGGAGCCCAAGCTGTGGCCGCCTTGGCCTACGGTACCGACACCATTCCTAAGGTGGATGTCATTAGTGGCCCTGGTAATGTTTATGTCACCCTGGCTAAAAAACAGGTGTATGGCATGGTGGGCATTGATTCCCTAGCCGGTCCCTCCGAGGTGCTGATCATTGCCGATCACACGGCGAACCCGGTCCATGTGGCCGCCGATTTACTCGCCCAGGCGGAGCATGATCCTATGGCCGCCGCCATCCTATTAACCACCGATGGCACCCTAGCCGAGAAAGTGGTCGCCGAAGTCGATCGACAGCTGGCCGGACACCCCCGCCAAATTACCACTGAGAAAGCCATTGCCCACTACGGCATTGCCGTGGTGGTGGACTCCCTGGACGTGGCAGCTGAGCTGTCCAACCAATTTGCCCCCGAGCACCTGGAGCTGGAGGTGGACGATCCCTGGGCGTTGATCGAAAAAATTACCCAAGCTGGAGCCATTTTCCTCGGACATGACACCCCAGAAGCGGTGGGTGACTATATTGCTGGACCCAACCACACGTTGCCCACATCGGGGGCCGCTCGCTACGCCTCCCCCCTTAGCACCGAGACCTTTATGAAGCATTCCAGCTTGATTCAGTACTCCAAATCAGCGTTGGAAAATGTTGCTGGGGCCATCGATGCCCTCACCGCAGCCGAAGGACTGCCATCCCATGGGGACTCAGTTCGGCTGCGTGTGGAAGAATAGGCCGCCTATGCCATTACGGCATCTAATCTGTCGCAAGTCCTCTAAGCTTTAACCCTGCCTCTTAATGGCCAAGGTCTACGTTGTTGGCTGATTTTTGATCGCCAGGAACAATCGTAGCCTCAGCAAACTGGTTGTCTGGGCAATATTGAGCGGTAGGGTAGACACCCCCTCTAAACGAGACTGTACCCAGCCATCGCCCCAATGCCAT
>CALHGI010000170.1 GCA_938029995.1 uncultured cyanobacterium
TGAACCTCCCCCAGGCAATCATGCAATTTCTCAAAGTGAGGATTGGCATGGGTTTTTAACCATGGTTCTGGGATCGGCAAGGCTTGGCGATGGCGTGCGCTAATCTGACGTATGCTATCTAGAGCTTTCAGAAGCAGCACTTCCAGGGCCGTATCCACCTCAATGGAGTTCCTGCGCACCTTGACGATCTTTAATGAATCTTCGAACCGATGGGCCAGCTGACTCATTGATGGACATTCGATCATGGACCCAATGCCTTTAATCGTATGAGCCGATCGCAGGGCCGCATCCATCTGTTGAGGATCGACATTGCTTTCAGCGAGTCCAATTAAAACTGATTCAATGGTGTTGAGATATTCATCAACTTCGTCTAAAAAGTTGAGCCAGACCTCACGATCTGCTGCATTTGACATGGGTTTAATTTAATAGAGCAGAGCTAGTTTGATAGGGGAGAGAAAGGCTATGGATAGGTTGTTATGCGTCCGCTTTAACCTTGAACTGGTCTACGGCAGATTCTAATTCTCGAGCAACTTCCACGGTATTTTGCAGGTTGCCTGCCACCTCCAGGGAAGACTCTGACGTTCGTTTAGACGCCGCAGTAATCTGTTGCATGAGTTGAGTAACGGTTTGGGACGTTTCAGCCTGGGAAACCGTTGCCTTGGAAATTGACTGCAGCAGATTGTCAATTTGCTGGGAAACTTCCACAATCTGTCCTAGACCCTGTTTGGTTTCTTGTACCAGTTGGGTTCCTTCTACCACCTGGGTCGTACCCCGTTCCATGGCTTCAACCACGTCTCGAGTACCCATCTGAATGTTCTTTACAATTTGTTCAATCTCTTTGGTTGCTGCCGCTGACTGTTCCGCCAGCTGTCCTACCTCACTTGCAACCACTGCAAATCCTTGACCTTCTTCACCGGCATGGGCTGCCTCAATACTGGCGTTTACGGCCAGTAGGTTGGTCTTCATGGCAATCTCGTTAATCAGCGAAACCACCTGGGAAATCTGCTGGGAAGATTCACCCAACTGTTTTACTTTTTTACCGGTTTCTGCAACTGTTGAACGCAGGTCAAGAATACTGTCTACCGTGCGGTCCATGGCAATTCCACTGTCTTGTGCGGCGGTGGAGGCTACCTGGGCAACTGATGCCGCTTGTCGAGCGTTGTCGGCTACTTCCTGAATAGATTTTGACATCTGTTCAACTGAATTGAGCGTAGTGGTAATTTCATCCATCTGGGCGAGGGCTTCATTCGCCAGTTGTTGAATGGCCCCTTCACTCTGGTCAATGGAATCGTTTACCTGGCCTGTCGCTTGTTTTACCTGGACTACAATCGTGCGCAGGTTTTCAATAATGGCGTTGAAAACGTCACCAATAATACCAATTTCACCGGCCGTTAACTCAGTACGTACGGTCAAGTTACCGTTAGAGGCTTCTTCCATCTCATTTAGAAGCTGCACTAGTTCACGCTGTAGGACTTCATTCCGCTGACGTTCTTCTTCAGCTCGCTCTACCTCTGCTTGGGCTGAGAGCTGTTGCTGTACCGATTCTTCCTGCTTGACCAACAGGGTTTGAATCTGGGATGCCATGAGGTTGATATTAGAACCTAGCTGGGCAATTTCGTCTTCCCCTTGGGCATTAATGCGAGTTCTAAAGTCCCCTTGCCCTAGGCGTTTTACCGAGTCAGTAATCTGTAGAATCGGTAGGGTTGCCCGAGTGGCGACCAAAGTAGCAATGGCCGCTACAAGTAACACGGTGATGCCCGTTCCGAGGAGTACCGTAGTTAACAGCTGCCGGGATACTGCAAATGCGGTGGATTCATCTACCAAACTGACCGCACTCCAGTTTAGCTGTGGGTCATCAGGAGACTGGATAATGGGGGCATAGGCCGTGAGTTGAGCGCCTGCTCCTTCATTTAAAACTTTCGCCTGGACCTCTCTGTCTTGGAGCCAAGAGACGATATTGGGCAGATTGGTTAGGATGGGATTCCCGGCTCCATCTTCTGTGTTGGTTAAAAAGATCTGTTCGTTCGCATCAATCAGAGCTACTTCCGTATTTTCTGCGGCAAATTCACCTACACGCCGTTTGAGTTCTTGAACGTCAAGACGAACACGGACGATATAGATCATTTCACCGGTGACCTTGTCAAAAATTGGGGCTGCACCAACTAAGGCAAAGTCAAGTTTTCCGGCGAAGGGTTCCCTGGGTTGAACCCAAGTGATCGTTTGGGTGGTGGTCACATTCTGAAACCAGTCATTTTGACTAACGTTCGCCTTAATTGAATCAGGAGTCTTTACTGCGATGGGTGAGCCTTTTAGGTCAACGACGGCAATGTCATCATAAATCGGCGAACTCTCAACTAGCTGGGCTAGAAAAGCGTTTCTCTCAGCTGTAGTGACGGATTCACGCACCTTAGGATCGGCAAATATGCTCAGCTGGGAAAACGTCCTCAGATCCTGAAAACGGGCACCCATAAACTCTGCCGTATATTTAGCAATATCCAAAGTCGCTGCTTGTCGAGCATTTGTTACCTGGGTCGTAACCTGCTGCTCTACAAAGAAATAACCCAAACCACCTACACCCACCACCGGAGCCACCCCCAAGGATAGGGCCAGAGCTAGCACTTTTGTTCTAAGCGTTAATTTCTGCCAAAAGCCTGGGGAAGATGTTTGGAGGGTTCCAGGCTGGGCATATTGTTGATTAGCTCTAGTGTCTGAAGCAGAATAACTAGAAGAATCCATACCATCAGATAGGCTGCTACTATTACCAGCCGTGATGTTGTTCAACTGAGACGGAAATTCTGTATTGGGGGCCATCGTGATAAATCTCTGGAGTAGGGGTGGATAGAGGAATTTGGGGGAATTCAAGCAGCTAGGACCCGGCCCTAGCTGCTCTGCAAAATTGGAGAACGTGCGATTGCTTCAGCATCTAAGACCAGTAGCATTTCTTCCTGCTGCAGTAAGCATCCGCGCAGGCAAGGTGCTAGGTTTGGTGCAAAATGTCCCTTGGGTGTTTGGATTAAATCTGGAGAAAAACGGACTACTCCTTTCATGGTTGGGACAATGAGTCCCAACAGTGCCTGTTTATGGGCTGTGGCAACTAACATATTTTGTTGCTGCAGGGTCTGAGCAACACGGATAATGATGACATTGTAATTACGAGCATTTGCGGGCAGAGGATTAGATAGCAGCATGTGTGCCAAATCCACAAGCCACATGACTCGGCTGCGTCGGGTGGATAGTCCCAGCACACAGGGTGGCATGTTGGGCATCGGTGTAATCTGTTGTGCCGGAAGAACAATTACCTCCTGCACCTGGTGCATGGGAAAAATGGCTGGGGTCTGCTCATTAAGCTGAAAGCTTAAACAAGCTGCACCTGAAGCCCCTTGGGATTGAATGGAGCGATGGGCTAAGACTGAAGCATTCATTGGCTAAGGCCGTACCGAACTGCATTGACAAGTTGATCTTCGGTAAAGGGTTTAGTGACATATACATCAACCCCTTGTTTCATTGCCCAAAGGCGATCAATCTCTCCTGACTTGGAGGTACAGGCAACAATCGGTACCTTTTGTGTCACCGGGTTTTTCTTGAGGTTACGGCACATTTCTAAACCGTTCATTCCCGGCATGACTAAGTCCGTCACAATGACATTGGGTTGATGTTCTAC
>CALHGI010000171.1 GCA_938029995.1 uncultured cyanobacterium
GGTAAAAGCGGCATCATCCAAGAACGTTTTGTCCCCATCGCGACAGGTTTCCCAGGCAACATCACTGGGACGATAGAGCCGTCGGGGACTAACCAGGGCAACAATTTTAGAGCCAATGCCAGCCTGGGCCAAAGCCTCCGTCGCTTCGAATACCGGCAACAGCATCATGTCACCCACCACCGCAAAGACCACGGTCTTCTCTCCGGGGGTTTCCTGGAGGGTAATGGCACCGGTTTCCAAGGCCTCACGGGTTTGGGCTAGGGTGGTGCGCACGGGTAAAGGAGACTTGCTGGCGGTAATGGTAATGCCCTTATTGTGGGTGCTAACGGCCCAGTCATAACAGGCTTGAATGCTGTTGGCATCCACTGGGAATAGGGGAAATACGTTGCCATTGCGCATCATGGCGGCAAAGTAATTCTCAATTTCCGGTCGCTGGTGGGTCCAGCCATTGCGTCCCTGTTCCAAGGCCCCGGCGGTAAAGAGACAAATGGTGGAGGGGGTATTCCGCCGCAGTTCTGCCATGGCCTGGGTCACGGTTTGCCAAATGGGAAGACCATTGATGGCAAAGGACTCGTAGGAACACCACAGGCTACGACCGCCAAATAGGGCTTGGGCGGCGGCCATGCCAGCACAGGCATCTTCGCTTAGGGGTTCATAGACCTGCCCCGTGGGCCCCTGGAAGTATAAATCGTCGGTGGTGGGGTGAACAATTTTGAGCGCCTGGTTAATGTTGTTGATGCCGGAGGCGGCGTTACCGTCGGCGTTGGTGACCACAAAGTTAGCATCCTGTTGGCCCACGTACCCCACCAAAGCCCCCATGGCGGTGGTGGCTATTTGCTTGTCGCCATCTAAGGGAAATTCATTCAGGGGCAGGGTGCCTAAATCCGCCAGCGGTAGCTCCGACTCGGTGACGGCGGTTTTCACATTGGGTCCCCCGTTGGCCCGCTCAAAGTTGGTGCGCACTAGCTCCCAACCCACGGCGGGCAGTGCCCGTGCTTTTAGGGCAGCGACAATATAGTCTTTTTCGAGGGTGTCACCGGGGTAAAGGTTATGGGATTTGGCCCCCCGCTTATGGACGCCGGCCCCCTTGAGTTGCTTAATGATCAGCACGGTGAGGGTGCCGGATAGCGCTTGCTTCGCTGCCCGGTCAGTGGCTTCCAGTAGGGCTTGGGTGAAGGCCATGCGTTGCTTCAGGGAAAATGCGGTGCTGTCCACATAGGCTCCGGGCTGGTCCCCATCGTCATAGTCCTTGGCATCCAATAGAATGACGTCTTTGAAGCCATTGCCCCGCCAGTAGGCCACCATGGCCTCATTGGACTGGGTAGACACCATGCTGTGGTGCTCTTGGGAAAAGCCGTTCCATACCAAAATAGGCAGGAAATTAGTGCACTGGGGATAGGCCGTGGTGAAGTGGCCAATGCTGCTGGTGATGTAGGGTTCCCCCAAGCCACCGTCGCCGATGGTAACGGGAAATAGGGTGTTGGGGTGGAGCTTGGCCCCGGCCATGGCAAAGTGTTGGCCTTGGCCCAGGGGACCTGCGGGGTTGAGCAATCCAGGAATTTGGCCCGACAGGTGGCCTAGCAAACCGTCGGTTTCGCGGAAGCGATCGCAAAGTTGTGCCACGGTGTTAATCCCCATGGCTTCTAAGGAACGGTCTAGAAAAACCGTGCTATAAAAACCCGGGGCATGGTGCCCCACCTCCGTAATTAAATTCTTGTGGCCCAGCATTACCAGCGCCGCAATCCCATCGGCGACACTGGCAAAGCCACCGGGGTGTCCAGACTGTTTACTGGCGGTCATTTGCAGGGTCAAGTACCGTAGAGCATCAGCGGCCAGGATAGTTTGGTAAACGGCCTTGGGGTCTGTGGGGGATGAGATCGCACCCGCACCCATGGCAGGCCCATCTAAATAGGCCGCCACCTCGGCCGGGGGCTCCCCAAAATATTGAATGCCGTCGCAGAAGGCCGGAGTGGCGTAAGTACTAACCGTCATGGTCTTTGAACCCCTGAACTAAATAGATGGGCAATAAATGATCCAGTGATCAACGGATCCAGTGATCAACGAAATAATGACTAACCAATGGGTACGTAGTCTGACAGAACCGTACAGACCCAAATCATAGCCTATTTTCTATAGTAAGCTGACTTACTATAGATAAAAGCAGTGATTAATACAGACGCCCGAGGCAAGTTCTCCCTCTATGGAGTCAACTAGGGGCTCGCCGACCATGGGGCCTTCATCGGTCGCCCATGGCAACACTATGGGCGCAATATATTTTTAAGCTCCAGACCTTGGGACGCTGGCCTATGGATGAATCCGCCGTTTATCACCGGGGTGGGGGATTGTTAGGAGAGTTGGAAAACCGTGTTATCAACATTTGCCCTAGCAGACTGTCTGACCCATTCTGTTGTCCACCCTGCACCCAACTGGCAAAGCGTTGAGCAATGGGCAACAACATGGCAAAGGGACTGGTGAAGCCAGCAAAAAGATGCAAACCCTCTACGCCAGGGAGGGGGCCAATCAGGGGTAGGCCATCGCGGCTAAAGGTGACTAAACAATGTCTCCACTGTCCAGGGACATTGGCCAGGCAGGGCACCAACGGCATTATCCCCTGGCGTATGCTTGCTTCACTCTGGGCCGCATCAATCGTTTCAGCACCCAAATCCGTGCGGAAGCGGCTGACCTGCCCAATGTAGGTGGACCCATCTAAAAACTGAATCATCCCTGCATCCAAAATGGGGGGAGAAATTTCACGATAGGGCCCATCCCAGAGACCGTCGGTGGCCGGATCACTGGCCGTGGCTTCCGCCTCAAATCGAGTTGCAACACCGGGCATAATCAGTGCCCGCAAGGGCTGGTCCACCTGGGGTAAGGTGACGACTTCAGCATGGGTGTGGTAGAGCGGCACGGACAGACCTGTTTGTCTCAATAATGTTCGGCTGTAGCCTCCAGCGGCGACAACAACATTATCTGCGGCATAGGCCTGGGTTGCGGTCATAATGCCAGTTACCCGGTCCTTAATGCGGACCAACCCAGTCACCGCCGTCAACATTTGTTGTCCGCCCAAACGACGAAAGGCTTGGTTAAAACCATCGATGGTTTTAACCGGGTTGACATGGCCATGCTTAACGGTAAAAGCACCACCTATGGCGTTGATGTTTAACTGGGGTTCAATGTCTTGGGCTTCCTGGGGGGAAATTAGGCGGGGTGCGATCGCAAATCGGCCATACTGCTCAGTCAGACTGGCCCCGTCCACATCCGGGGGCAATGTCAGCAACAGATCTAACTCCCTAAACTCGGTTGTAGCACCCAACTCATCCGAGAGTTGTCGATGGCGCTCAATCCCCGCCTGGCATAACTCCCGAGTAATCGCGTTGGTCCCCGACCAATGGGCGATGCCACCATAGCTACAACGGGTGGCACTATTCGGGTTGCCATCATCCACCAACAGCACTGATAACCCCAATCGCGCCAGCTCATAGCTTAATGCCGCCCCCGCCAAACCATTGCCAATTACAATCCAATCAAAAGTTTCCATTCACCCTGCCCTTGGTCGTTGCCTGGAGGCCTTAAGCCGCCCCACTGCCGCATTATTATGCCCGCTAGTTAGCCATCCAAGGATGAGTAACTAGCGGGCATGGGTGCTACACACAATTGTTGTCTATGCTGCGCAGCCAAATAAACTATCCAAGTAAAGACTATTGACATTGGGATTATTTACCCCGTTCTGCAACAGAAATAAGGATAGGGCAGCCTGCATCATCCGCTCTTGGCTCCACAATTCGTGGGCATCCAAATAGTCTTGAATGGACAGGTGCAAGTCTTCGGGAATCTCCACCATCAGGCTGACAGTAACTGGAACAGTAACTGGATTCATAAAATCTAAAGCTCCTCAAGACACGGACACAACAATCTGGGACCTAGACCATTACCGCTGTTCAACCATTACCAACGAGAGCGATAGCTGCACCCAATTCAGCGGTAGGTAAAAACTACTAGGAAATCCGATTGAGTGGAGCTTCATTGTGCAGGAGCTCCTAATAATTGGCAACGCCCTAAATTCTTTAGATTTTCCTAATAGCTTTTTTTACTGAACGAGACCACAGTGCTTGGGTTCTTGTTTTGTTTACATTACGTTACATATCGTTGCCCTTAATATGGGCCTAGAAGTTTTCCACATAAGCTTTGTACTGCCTGGCTTTTCGTAGCAGCCTGGGGAAAACCTCAGGTGACCTGGGGAAAACCCTGGGAAAACCCTGGGGAAAAAGCACCCTATTGTTAAGAAATGTTTCTTT
>CALHGI010000172.1 GCA_938029995.1 uncultured cyanobacterium
GAGTTTCTGGGGCGACGGCTGGTGCTGCATCGGCGGGTATGGACGGCGAAGTTTCGGGTGCTACAACGGGTGCATCGGAGGGTATGGACAGTGAATTTGCTTCAGTCTGATGGGTGAGGCCCACCATGGCCATTGCTCCCAAGCCTAGTAACCAAAGCCGCTTTGCCATTGTCAGATTTCCTTGTGAACTATGTGCCTAGCATAGGGGGGGATACGGCAGAATTTCAGTGGGTTACGGAAAATGAAACTGCTATGGATTTTGGGGTGCCTGACTGGGGTGATGGCCCATGGACATGACCTAAATTTTGGGTGCTTGGCGGGCAATAATCACGAGTCGATCATCCGTGGACAACACCAAACTAGTCGCGGGGTTGACCAGGGTAATACGTTCTCCGTTTTGGATCGACTCGATGGCCAACAGTAGGGCATCGGATTGTTGTTTGAGGTGTTGGGCTAAGGCCCAGTATTGTTTTCCGACCCAGTCTGTGGGCACAGGGATGTCATAAATTTGATTGCCGCTTTGCACGGTTAACAGTTCGGCCAATGCCTCGACCGAGCCTTGGTTGCGGGTGGAGGTGGCAATGAGATGGCTGGCGACTTCCTCGGTGACAATCACGTCGTCCACCCCGGCCAGTTTCAGTTGCACATCGTTGCGCCGGTCTAGGAGCTGGGCGCAGGTGTAGATTTCGGGGCTGAGTTTTTCAATGGTCAGGGCGGCTAGGACCGTGCGGGCATCCCGATCTTGGTCGGTGCGGGGGTGGGTGGCGTCCGCTAGCAAAATTGCCCGCGAGGCGTGGCGGATGCCAACGGTTTCGAGGATATCGATTTTGGTGTAATCCTCGGGGTAGAAATATAGCTGGGACCGGTTGAGATGGCGGAGTGCCTGGGCGGGTTCTTCGGTTTCTTCGACCACAATGACGATGGCACAGCGGTTTTTCATGTCGCAATCGGCCATGAGTTCTTCCACAATCAAGTGGCCGCCACGGTTCCAGCCACAGATCACAATATGGTGCCGCAGTTCGTCAATTTCCAAGGCTTTGAAGTCCATAAAGGTTTCTAGTTTGCGCATCATGACGGCGGAGACTACACCGGTAAAGACGGCAAAGGTGGTGAGTCCTCCCATCATCACCATTAGGGCAATGAGGCGGCCAATGTCGGTTTGGGGCTCGCCGCCGATGGGTTCTCCGGCCACTAATGATAGGAAGCTCCACCACATGGAGTCTTTGAGGCTGTCAATGCGGGGATTGGTGGGGGCCTCAAATAGGTAAGTGGCCAGACCCCCCGTCAGGACGATGAGGCCGATGACCATGAACACACCGATTTGCATGCCCAGGCTGGTTGCGATCGCACTGGATAACCGACCCAAACTGCGGTTCAGCAAAATCCCCGCCCGCAGCAATCGCAAGATTCGCAATAGCCGCAGCAACCGAAAGGCCGTAATCATTGGCATGATAGCCAGGGCATCGAGCCAATAATTACGCCAAAACCGGCGTTTATTCCGAGCCACCCAATACCGCAGACTCAGCTCGCAAATGAAAATACTCGTAAGTCCGGCCTGGAGATGGTTCACCCAGCGGTTCGTCAGACCACGGGTTTCAAAAACCACCTCCAATACCACCAGGGTGACCGATAATAAAATCAGTACCACTAGGGTGATTTCAGTCTGGGGTGCGTGGAGAATACGATCAATATAATCTTTGAAGCGCGAGGTACGGGGAACACCCACAGCCATAGGTATAGATCGGTTAAACGAATCGCATTCAGCATACCCGAGGGAGTGCCCCGAGTTCGGTTAACCTCATTCGCTTCAGTCACTTCAAGGGGGCCCCGAATTCGGTTAAACGAATCCGCATTCAGCCAACTCTGGGGGGCCCGAGTTCGATTAACCCGAATCCGCATTCAGTCATGTCAAGGGGGCCCCGAGTTCGATTAACCTCATTCGCTTCAGTTACTTCAACGGGGCCCCAAATTCGATTAACCTCATTCGCATTCAGCTAAATCTGGGGGGCCGAATTTGTGTAGCTTTCTCGGTCAAACTACATCCCCGAGCGCAACTCAAGACGCCATTTCGCTTCCCCCTACTATGGACGCGAAGCCATACCCTGAGGGGGACTGGAGAATGGAGTTTACATAACCAACCAATTTTATTCAGCTCATGATTAACCACGTTATGGTGGTTAAATGATGACTTTTTACCTACCCACATTCAGCGATCAACAGCTGTGGCAATTGGCCATCACCCACAAGTCCTATGCCAAAGAGCATGAGTGCGATGATAACGAACGCCTAGAATTTTTGGGCGATGCTATTCTCACCTTTCTCAGTGGTGAATACCTCTACCTGCGCTACCCCGATCGGCATGAAGGGGAGTTGACTCCATTGCGGGCATCCCTGGTGGATGAAAACCAGCTGAGCCACTTTGCCAGTCAGTTGAATCTGCAAAAGTATCTCCGCCTCAGCCGAGGAGCCGAAAATAGCGATAGTCGTAGCAGTAAGCGTGTCCTGTGTAGTACCTTCGAAGCGTTAATTGGAGCCTATTTTCTAGATAGTCAAGCGGATATGGACATGCTGCGGGCCTACGTGGTCCCCATGTTCGACAGCGTGGCTGACACTGTCAGTGAAACTGCTATTCAGATTAACTACAAAAGCCGGTTCCAAGTCTGGTCGTTGGAGCAACTAGGGGAAGTGCCCACGTATCAAATTATTGCTGCCAGTGGCCCCGATCATGCCAAACAGTTCACCGCCGAAGTTCGAGTGAAGGGTTTGCTCTATGGCCGGGGCAAGGGTCGCCGTAAACAGGATGCGGAGAAACAGGCGGCCCAGGTGGCGCTGAAGAAGGTGGGCCAGGGGTGAGGTTACTCTTCCGTATTAGCGGATAGGGCCACATCATCTCGCTCTCCGGTTCGGATGCGATAGACCGCCTCAATGGGCAGTACAAAGATTTTGCCGTCGCCAATTTCACCGGTGCGGGCAGCGTCGGTGATGGTCTGTACCACTAAATCCACTTGGTTGTCGGCAACGGCCACCTCTAGACGGAGCTTTTGTAGGAAGTCCACCTTGTAGGTTTGGCCTCGATATTTTTGGCTTTGACCTTTTTGGCGACCAAAACCACGGGCATTAGACACGGTCATGCCAACAATCCCTACATTGACCAGGGCATCTTTGACTTTATCGAGGTGAGTGGACCGAACAACTGCAATAACCTGTTTCATAAACCCCTGTATTGGATGATGGTTGAGTCTTTGACTGTGTCTGCTGGCGTGGGTCGCTTGACCGGTGTCTGGCCAGGGTCAATGTGACCATGCCAGTAGGATGCCCAGCGAAGGTAGCCTACTGAATAGAGCTAAATAGTGTAATTTGATACAAAAACTGCGTTCAATAAACCTATCAGGTATCGTTCCGGGCCTTTTGTTTTCGTTACAACCTTTGATACGAGGTCTACACCGGCCTTATTGACTGAGCCAAGTGATGGCTTCGCGAATCCAATCTTCGGTGTCGGCGGTTTTGCTGAGGGCTTTACTTTGGCCTACGGCCTGCAGTGCTTTGGTAATTTCATTGTTGGAGTACCCCAGGGCGAGTAAGGTCATTTCCACATCTTCTTGCACGATAGATACTGGGCCGGAATCGGGGGCGGTGATCAGCCCCGCCTGTTGTCGCCATTCGGCTAGCTTGGTTTTGAGTTCTAGGATGATGCGTTCGGCGGTTTTTTTGCCCACCCCAGGGGTTTGGGACAGAATGCGGGCATTGCCGGAGACTACGGCCTGGACTAGGTCATTGAGATTGAGGGTGTCTAGGAGGGCCATGCCCATTTGGGGGCCGATGCCGCTAACACTAATGGCGAGGCGAAAGACATCCCGCTCGGCCCGTGAGCTAAAGCCAAACAGTACGGGCTGATCATCTCGATTTTGCAGGTGGGTAAAAATTTGTACCACCTCGCCCATGGGGGGAAGGTTCCCCATGGCCCGGGCGGTAATTTGGAGTTCATAGCCCACGCCCTGCACATCGATGGTGACGACGACACGACCATTGGTTAGCCGTTGAATATCGGCCAGCACACCTTTTAGATAGCCAATCATTTAGTTATGTCTGGGGAGGGG
>CALHGI010000173.1 GCA_938029995.1 uncultured cyanobacterium
TGAGGGCATTGGAGCGACCGGGGATGCCCCACAGCAGTCGATAGGTGGGGGACAGGCTCACGTCGTCGAACTCCACCGAGGCATTTTCAAACCGGTCATCTTGGTATTTGAGGGCTTTAAGTTCGCCAAAGTGGGTGGTGGCGACGGTGAGGCGGGTGTAGTTGGCTAGGTGTTGGAGCAGTGCGATCGCAAGGGCACTGCCCTCCGTCGGATCGGTGCCCGCCCCCACCTCATCCAGCAGCACCAATGAATTGCGGCTGGGGGAATTTGTTGGGTGGGCAGTGCTGTCCGATGCATCGTTTGTGTTTGGGGGAACTGGATGGGCATTGCCTACCCTACTGCTTGCCGCATCCCCCGCCCCATCCCCTGCGCCAATGGCGGCCAAAATCCGACCAATGCGACGAATGTGACCCGAAAACGTAGACAGGCTTTGCTCGATGGACTGTTCGTCACCAATGTCCGCCAAGACCTGATCAAACCAGGGGAGCTCCACCGGTTCTCGGGCCGGTACAAACAGGCCAGCCTTGGCCATCAGGGCGGCTAAGCCCAGGGTTTTAAGGGTCACGGTCTTACCCCCGGTATTGGGCCCCGTAATGGCCACCACCCGAATATCGGGCCGCATGGTGACGTCAATGGGGACCACCGTTAAACCCGCTTCGTGGCGCTGTTGCCAAACCAAAATGGGGTGGCGTAGCTGCCGCAGTACCGTCCGTTCATTGGCATCGCTAAAACGGGGGGGATTGGCCCCTAACCACAGGGAATAGCGGGCCCGGGCCGTGGCCAAATCCAAGGTGGTGACGATGGCCATCAGCTCTTCTAGGTCCTCACTCACCGCCGCCACTTGGCCACTGAGACGTTGCCGCACCAGTTCTTCTTCCCGGGCTTCCTGGCGCTCTAGCTGGCGCAGCCGGTTACCAAACTCCACCACGCCCTGGGGTTCGATATACAGGGTGGCACCGCTGGTGGAAACATCGTGAACGATGCCGGGAATGGCATCCTTTTGTGGGGCTTTGACCGGCACTACAAAACGTCCGGCCCGTTGGGTAATCAGGGTTTCCTGTAGGGCTCCGGCTTGGCGCTGCATGATTCGCTGGAGCTTGGCATGGAGCTGGTCGTGGGTGCTTTTCAGGCTGTTACGAATGCCCGCCAGCTTTGGATTGGCCCGATCGGTCACCTTGCCCCGATCGTCAATGCAGTGGTGAATTTCTTTTTCCAGGTCTGGGTATGTGCGCAGCTGACCGACGAGGGCCTGCAACACGGGAAAGTCTTCTTCCTCTTGGGCATCAACGGCCCGCCGCAGCTGCCGCGCCCCCGCCAGGGTGGTGGCAATGTCTAACAGCTCATCCCCTGACAAAATGCTGTGCAGCTTCGCCCGCTCCACCGAGTCGCCCATGTCATGGATGCCGCGAAAGTTGAGCGGAGCCGTGTCTTCTAACCGATAGGCCTCACGGGTCTGGGCCAACAGCTGCTCACTTTCCCCTTGATGTTGGGGAATCCGCCCGTGCTGGGCGGCCCGAGCCCCGAGCTTGGTGGCGGCAAAGGTGGACCACTGCTGACAGAGACGGGGCCATTCTAGTAGATCTAAGGTTTCTGACTGGATCAAAGCGAGGGAGGGAAAGGGAGAGGCTTTTTGAATTTTGAGTTCTTAATTAACTATATAGCCTCTATCTTGGGAAGATGCTTCCTTCTGACTTACTAATCCATCGCCCTCGGGGTGACTCCATTGATGCCAAACAGCTGCCTTTGGCGGGGGAATGGCTGGCGATCGCAACCAATCTCATCGCCCTATTCCAAGCCACCGTGGGCGATACCCAAGGCAACCTGAACCAAAAGCTCCAAGAACTCGAAGGCGAAGACACCGACTACCGCATTAAACGGGGACTGGCCCATATTCTGCGCAGCAGCTTTAGCACCTTTGAAGTGGTCAGTCCCCTAGACCCGCAGGAACTCCGCCACCGGGTATTTGCCCTGGCCGCTGCCCGGGCACCGTCGCCCGTCGCCACCCAACAGCATTTAGAAACCCTAGCCGGGCAACTCACCCAGGAGCTGGACAGGGATGTGGAACCGGTTCATATTCAGCAGGGGCTATATGCCGACCTCAAAGAAAACCGCATCCTCATCCAGTTTGACGCCCCCACCCCCGAGGCCTTGCTCCACCGCTATAACCTATCCCAGGTCCAGGGCATCTTTTACCGCGCCAGCCATGTGGTCCTCAACTTGCACCGCAACGACCCCGGTGAATACAAGCTGATGTTTCGCTACCTCAAACTATTTCGGTTGATGACCTACATTGAAGGGGAAGCCGACCAAGGGTTTACCATCACCATCGACGGTCCGGCGAGTCTATTCAAATCCAGCACCCGTTATGGTCTAGACATAGCCAAGCTGGTGCCCGCCATTTTGCACGTTACCCGTTGGCACCTCAGCGCCACCCTGCAATGGAAAGACAGCTACACCAAAAAACAGTCTGAAAAAGGCTATACCCTCGATTCCACCTGCGATTTAGTCAGCCACTACCCCCCCGGCAAGCCCTACGACAGCATGGTCGAAGCCGCCTTTGCCGAGCGCTGGGCCAGCCTGATTGCCAAAGGTAAAACCCCCTGGCAGCTAGAACGGGAAGTGGACCTGATCCCCATCCCCGGCAGTGTGATGATTCCTGACTTTCGCCTAGTTCATCCCGATGGCCCAGTATATCTACTGGAAATAGTAGGATATTGGCGACCAGACTATCTGCGTAAGAAATTTGCCCAGGTACAAAAGTCGGACTGTCAAAATTTGATTTTGGCCATTTCAGAACGGCTAAACCTAGCCAAAGCAGGCATTGATGTAAAAAACGTACCGGCTAAAATCGTCTGGTTCAAGGATAAACTGCAACCCAAACCCGTTCTCAGTCTGCTAGAAGAGTTGGAAAAATAGGCCCTCAAGGTAACGCACCATTCCTATCTTTAATTCGTATACTTAAAACGATAGTGATAGCCAACCAGGTCGTATCCCTTTTCCTAGGCCCCTTTCCTAGGCCCCTTTCCCAGCTCCCTAAGTAGCCTCCTACAGGCCCTTATTCAGTCCCTGAAGTGGCCCTTGGACCCGCCAAACCTACCCCAAAATATTGCCTGAAGCCAACTGAATTCGTATTATTAGCTGGTTGTGTTTAATCTAGCCCCCAAATCTGGGCTCACTAACACTTGAGGAACCCTACCTAGTCCCTGCATTATGACCACGGTTTTAATTGTGGATGACAGCTCAACCCTACGGGAGATGATCTCTGGTCTCCTGATCAAGGCGGGTATGACTGTCTTGGAAGCTGAAGATGGTGAAAAAGCCAAACATATGATCACATCAAGCCCCCCGGATCTGGTGGTGCTCGACATTGTGATGCCCAATATGAACGGTTACGAACTTTGTCGATGGGTTAAGAGCAACGGCCCCACCAAGGATGTACCCGTGGTCATTTGTTCTTCTAAAAACGAAGAATTTGACCGGTATTGGGGAATGAAGCAAGGGGCGGATGCCTATATTGCTAAGCCGTTTCGTCCCGCAGAGATGGTAGAAACCGTGAGGCACCTGCTACGGGGGCGGTAGGACCATCTCCCTTCGGTTCCCAATTGTTCAGACGCCCCTAGACCCCCCGCTGCCAAAGACGTATGATTGGGCAGATTTCTGCCTATCCTAACTGTCTTTATCACAAATTCCCCATGGCAATGCAGCTGCGGATCCACGTTCCTCCCCACCCCTTAATCAAGCATTGGCTCGGTGTGCTGAGGGACGTTAATACGCCGTCCGCCGTATTCCGTAGTGCCATGACTGAAATTGGTCGCTGGTTAACTTACGAAGCAATTCGTAATGATTGGTTACCAACCGTTGACCTAACCGTAGAAACTCCCCTCGCCCCCTGTCCAGCGACATTTATTAATCCTGAAATGCCCATGATGGTGGTGCCCATTTTGCGGGCAGGATTAGCCCTAATGGAAGGTGTGCAGGCCGCCCTACCCACCGCTGCGGTCTATCATCTGGGCTTTGTCCGCAACGAAGAAACCCTCGAAGCATCCTGTTATCTCAACAAGCTACCTGCGCAAATTCCCCCTGAGACTCGGGTATTAATTAGTGAGCCAATGCTGGCAACGGGCGGTACAATTATGGCCACCATGGCAGAATTGGTGAAGCGTGGTGTAGATCCGTCTCTGGTTAGGATTGTTTCGGTGGTTACAGCTCCTCCAGCGCTGCAAAAACTGGCCGAAGCCTATCCGCAGCTCGTAATTTATGCGGGCATCATCGACGAGGGACTAGATGAAAACGGCTTTATCGTGCCAGGGTTAGGAGATGCTGGGGATCGAACATTTGGTACCAACTAATCACCGTAGAACATGAGTCAGTCAAGCAACTTCACCAGTGGATTGTTTTTAGGAGCCCTGTTGGGGGGAGTGGTTGGCGGCGTGGCCGGAGTTTTAGCCGCCAGCCGGATTAACCAGACGAACTCTACCGAAGCAACAAGCTTTAGTCAGCTGTCAGATGATATCCGTCAGAACCTGGCTGATATGAGCACTGATGAGCGGATGGAAGTGGCGCGCCGTGGCCTAGAGGATAAAATCTCTGAGCTTAATGCCGCCATTGAAGAGGTGCGTCAGCAGCTGGGTAGCACCAATGGCCATGTTACTGATTATGAAACCTCCACCATCGACTCTTGATTACTGAACTTTGATAAAGCCTTTAAGTTTAGAACGTTCTGTCTTAATAGGCTTCAAGGTTAGGAATTCATCGGTTACACTGTAGTCAAAGAATCCAAAGGTACACTCTAGTTATCGCCAGGTTACACACCCATGGTTGCAATCGTTTTTGAGGCTCTCGCCAAGTTTGTCAGTATCTATTTGGTTTTACTGATAATACGTGTATTGCTTAGCTGGTTTCCCAATATTGACTGGGGAAATCCTGCCCTTGCTGCCCTGACCCAGGTTACGGACCCCTATCTGAACCTTTTCCGTTCCATTATTCCGCCCCTAGGGGGAATTGATTTCTCAGCAATTTTGGCCTTTGTGCTGCTGCAGTTTGTGCAGTCCGCACTTTACGGCGCTGCTGCTTCCCTGGGCAATGGTTACATGGCCTATGCGGCATTTTAGTTTGACGCCAGCACCGTCGCTGAACCCTAACGTTTTCAGCGGCCGCCCTGGTGTGAACTAGCTTTGCCATCCACATAAAATGCCATATAAAAAGGGCCGAGGGGATTTCCCCTCGGCCCTTTTTATATGGATG
>CALHGI010000174.1 GCA_938029995.1 uncultured cyanobacterium
GGAGAGCAACAGGCATATGGACTGGCAAGAGGTGGCGGGTAATTGGTTATTAGTACCCCCAAACCCGGTGGGCATTATTCACTTTCTAGGCGGTGCCTTTGTGGCGGCGGCCCCCAGCGTCACCTATGGTTGGCTGCTGGAAAATCTGTGCCAGCAGGGGTATGCCATCGTTGCCACACCGTTTATTAATACGTTTGACCATACGGCGATCGCAACCGAAGTCCTCACCACCTTTGACCAAGCCATGATCTACCTGCGTCGTCAGGTCATCGGCGATCGCTACCTGCCCATTTACGGCATGGGCCATAGCATGGGTTGCAAAGTCCATTTACTAATCGCCAGCTTGCACAATGTGGACCGCGCTGGCAATATCCTGATCTCCTTCAATAACTATCCCGCCCGCAAGTCCATTCCCCTGCTAGAGCAATTCGTCCAGTTTGCCCCAGACTTTGGCCCAAATTTTGACCTTGAATTTACCCCCAGCCCCGATCAAACCCTAGACCTCGTGCGCGATCGCTACACCGTGGGCCGTAATCTGCTAATCAAATTCCGCAAAGACACCATCGACCAAACCTACGACCTCAGCGATGTGCTGTACCAACGGTTTCCCCAGCTAACCGCCATCCAAATCCTTAAGGGCACCCACACCACCCCCATTGCCCAGGATGTCCGCTGGCAGTCGGGCACCTCCTTCACCCCATTTGATGCCTTGGGCCAGTTTGTAAAGCAAGAGTTTTACCGGGATTTGGGACAACTAAAGAACACCGTGGTGCAGTGGTTACGGTAAGGAACGCGTTGGGAAAACGGGCAGCCCCAGCCAATCCAAAATTCAGCCTACTGTGGGACGACGTCCCTAACATTTGCTGTTAGGGTGGATGAATTCTTATTTCTTGCCGTATTCAGTCACACACTATGCTGCTTCGCTTTCTGACGTTAGGGACTGCCGCTCTACTACTGACATCCTTAGGACAGCCGGCTTGGGCCAATGGGCCTACCCTCATCGCCCAAGCTGATGAGATTACCATCCCCGAGACTCCAGACGCAGAAGGCATTACCCCTCCAAATCCGCAGCAGTCTTCAGATCCAGTGGACGGGATGATTGAGGCCGGTTTGGCCCAGTATCAAAATCGGAACCTGGACGGGGCCAAGGCAACCTTAGAACAGGCCCTGGCTGCCGCCCAAACCAACGAAAATTTACCCCAAACATCCTTTACCCTCACCATGCTGGGCCTGGTAACGGTTAACCAAGGGGACTATGCCACCGCCGCCGACTATAGCCAGCGGGCGATTACGGCCTTAGAAAATGTGGACGATCCTCGGTCCACGGTGGTGGCGCTTAATGTATTGGCCCTCTCCACCCAGGCCCAGGGCAATTTTCCCGATGCCATCGTCTATGGCCAAGAGGCCCTGAAGTTATCCGAAAGCATTGAATTTGACGCGGGCAAGTTGAACGCGTTGAGCGTTTTGGCCACTAGCTATAGAACCGTGGGTCAATATCCCCTGGCGTTGGATGCCGCCCAGCTGGCGATTCCGCTGGCTCGGTCAGAACGCAATGGCCAAGCTTTTCTCAGTGCCCTGAATGTGGCCAGTTCTTCCCTGCTGGTGTTAGAGGATTATGAAAGGGCCCTACTGGCGT
This sequence comes from uncultured cyanobacterium, assembly GCA_938029995.1. Lineage (GTDB taxonomy): Bacteria > Cyanobacteriota > Cyanobacteriia > Phormidesmidales > Phormidesmidaceae > Leptothoe. The sequence continues at coordinate 1,637 of CALHGI010000174.1, forward strand.
CCCAGGATGCCCTCACCGTGGCCACCGAACTAAACAATCAACAGGGGCAAGCCTTGGCCCTGAGCAATATGGGGTTGGCCCACTATCGCCTGGCGGATTTTGACCAGGCCATTGAGTCCCAAACCAAGGCCCTGGAACTGGCCAAGGAAGTGGGGCCAGTGGATGTGCAGTTTACGGCCCTGTATGTATTGGCCCTGGCCTATTATGACCAGGAAGATTTTGATACTGCCGTTGACTTTTATCAGCAGCGCCTAGAGCTGAGCCGTGATACCAATGCCGTCGGTGCAGAACTTCAATCGCTGCTGGGCATGAGTTCGGCCTACTTGGACCATGGTAAGTATGAGGATGCGATCGCATCCTTTGAAACCCTACTCACCCCGGCAGAAGAACGCAATCAGCCCATATATAAAAGCTTGAGTCTGTCTGGCCTAGGCTTTGCCAACGTACAACTGGCCAACTATCCCGCCGCCCAAGGGCACCTCGAATCAGCCCTTACCCTAGCCAAGGAATTGGGGGATGTCGAAGCCGAATTTGGTCTCCTAAGTCTGTTGGTTGAGGTGCACCAAGCCCAGGACGACACTCAAAAAGCCCAAGAATATGCTGCCCAAGCAGCGGCTCTTCAAGCTGAAGCAGCGGCCGAATCAGCGGTGCCCAATGAGACCGCAGAGGAGACCCCAGAGGAGACTTCAGGCAACCCAGAATAAGGGGTCAGTTTTCTGCACGGTTCGGTGATGATGATGGTGTTACACCAGCCACCAGACATCATCTACAGCCCCAACTGATTATTTCAACCCTTGAGTAATTACCCGCCAAACTATGTCGGTTAGTTTACTAATTGAATTTGTCCCGCCGGTTGAAATATATTAGTATTCAAAGCTGTTTGGAACGTTGTTTTCAAACAGCTTTTTAATGTTGTCAATTTTGCACCCTGTATAAAACAGTTAACAATAACAAGAGCTGAATGTAGTCAGTCGTTTGCTGTGGCCACAGTCTCTGCCATCCAACGCTTTTAGCGATTACCCATGGCTTGAACTATGGACGCAAATCCATAAAACTAACCAGTGGTCTTTAACCAGTAGTCTCTAACCAGCAGTCTATGGGCGTGTAGTGCTTGGTTCCCAACCATCTTTTTTGGCCGTCCCCTAGTTGTCGTCTGCATAGGGCGATTGCCCCCCAAGGACTCTGGCCCTGGCTGGCGATGGCCACACACAGTGCGACTAGGCTTAGACCACTTAAATCGCCGTTGCTGATGTAGGAAATGCCCCGACTTGACCCCAGGGTATCCTGTCAGAATTTCCCAGACTAAATTTTCCCGAGGATCAGCAACGCCCCTAAATCTAGTGATGAATCAAGGAGTGTTAGGTCAAATGGCCCAGGTCATTGTTGGTGAAAACGAAGGTATCGAGTCAGCGCTGCGCCGCTTTAAGCGTCAGGTATCGAGGGCCGATATCTTTTCCGATATAAAAAAGAAACGTTATTTCGAAACGCCGATTGAAAGGGCCAAGCGTAAGGCTATCGCCCGTCGTCGTAAACGTCGCTTCACCACCAGTAAATAGGGCAGGCTGCTTAACCCCTGTCCCAGGGTCCTGGGGAGTAGGCCCTGGGACAGGGGTTCTAAGTGCTGCATACGCGCCTTTAATCCCCTGACCAAGGTTGGGCTAATACCCAACCCGTCCTGATGCGTGAGCCGTAGCCCCTAACAGCGAACGGACGTTGAAGTAAATCTTCAACGTCCGTTCGCCATAATTAAAGCCCTAGCCTTTAAGCGGCTCTGCCTAGAATAGTATCAAGCCCATTAAAGTCAGGCGGTTTAGACATAATGTTTTCTGCTATGTCCTAACTGTACTTCGGCTTAATGGTGATAAACGTGCGTCAAATCACATATTTTTAAGATTCCCATCACACTACAGCCTAAAACCCTAGGCAAATTACGGATGCGGCATCAAATTAAGTTTACTAGCGGGGCAAATTTCATAGAGTTCTAGGGGAAGCCCATCGGGATCTTGGAAAAATGTAAAGCGTTTGCCGGTCAGTTCGTCTAACCGAATGGGTTCTACCGAAATATGGTGGCGCTTGAGGTGGGCAATGTTGGGCTCCAGATTTTCCACCACCAGGGCTAAGTGGCGTAGTCCGCAGGCTTCAGGGCGGGTGGGGCGTGGGGGCGGCTGGGGAAATGAAAAAAGCTCGATTTGGGCATCGCCCAGGCGTAGGTCAAGCTTGTGGGAACGTCTTTGCTCACGCCAGGTTTCGCAAATGATGTCGGCCCCGAGCACCTCGACATAGAAATGTTTGGACCGTTCGTAGTTTGAGCAAATGATGGCAATGTGGTGGATGGCTTTGATTTGCATGGCAAGTCAAGGACGAAGAATGGGATAGGAAGTGGATTGGAAACCCCAGTGCCTGGGATGGATTTCAGTGGCTGGGGGCCTGTCCGTAATGTCAGAGGGTCCTTCTTTCGTGGTGGGCTGGGGGCATGTCCGTAACGTCAGAGGGGCTGTCAACCCCATTTCAGCGATTATTGCCAAAAGCTGACTTTAAAAAACGCCGATGGTCGACGATTCGTTCTGGATATTTTTTCGGCTGGCTTGGGCGGTTCATTTTCATCGGTTCCCCTGCTAAATTAGAGATGGCTTAAGAAATGCTCGGTGCATTAATCGATTAAAACTAACTTGGCAATTGCCCCGGTCCAGATGCGGCCGGGGTTTCACTTTTTAAATCTGTTGGCTGGGCAACGGCTTGGACCCAAGCCATAGGGAGGCGGTGTTATCAATGCAATGGGGCCGTCCGTCGGCGGTGGTGGCGCTAAAGGCGCTGAAGTAGCGCTGTAGCTTGGGGG
>CALHGI010000175.1 GCA_938029995.1 uncultured cyanobacterium
GCAAAAGATGTTTTTGATCTGGCTTTTGTTGCGTTAGGAGTATTGGCTCACTCTGGCTGATGATCCCATAGGGCTGTTGTCTGCCGCAGGCTAAGGAAATCTCCGTTACCTAAAATGAGATGATCGAGTAGGGGAATGCCTAATATATTTGCCCCGCTGAGCAGCTGGCGAGTGAGGTCTAAGTCCGCTTGGCTGGGTTGAAGTACGCCCGATGGATGGTTGTGGGCCACAATCGCCCGGGTAGCCCCCTGTTTGATCACTTCTCGAAAAATCTCTCTGGGGTGGGCCAACGTTTCGGTGGCTGTGCCGAGGGAAATTACTTTGGTGCCTAGGAGGCGATGCTTAATGTCGAGCAGTGCGATCGCAAATCTCTCCTGGGTCTGCCACATGAGATCTTGCCCCAGGGCCGCAGCGGCGATGGCGGGATCATCCACCACCGTTAGATCGGCGGGGCGGTTTTGCAAGACCCGTTTGCCCAATTCCAACGCGGCGATGATGGTGCTTGCCTTGGCCTGCTTAATGCCGGGGATCTTCATCAGTTCCTGGGGGGTGACCGTCCTCAGGGCCTCAAGGGAAGACTTCCCGTCCTGGGCCAGCTCGTTCAGAATATATTGGCCTAGGTTAACCGCCGATAGCTTATTTCCCCGACTGACGCCGGTGCCTAGCAAAATGGCAATCAGTTCGGCGGGGCTCAGGCTCTTGGCCCCGCCGGAAATTAGCCGTTCTCGGGGCCGTTGCTCCTCAGGCATGTCCTTGACCCGCAGATTATAGGTGGCTGCCTGTTCTTCTGGGTTGCGATCGCAGGTGAGTGTCATTCAATGTAGGCTCAATGGCATAATGGTCACCGCGCCGCTGTGCAGCGGCATCATCATGCTTTAGTGAGCCCATCCGCCCGCCCAATAGCGACCCCATCCGCACCAAATCAGAGCGAGTCCACCTCTATTCCTAGGCGCTATGCCAAACCTCAAACCCACAGCAGCCAACATCACAAAAGTGCGTCAGCAATTGTCGCAGTTCAGCAGTCTAGTTGTCCCACCCCAGCTATCCCAGACCCAAAAACAGGAGCTGGGCGCAGCGCTACTGTGGTTTAGTGAACTGGCCGAATATGAAACCCTGGGCATTTGCACCGACACCTTGGCGGCAGGTAAAGCGGCCACCGAAGCCTATGTTCACAAGCTCGCCCGTCCCATAGAACTGGAGCTGCCTGAACGGGACGGCGCAGTATACCTCAAGTTCAATACCCTCAAAGGGGCCTGGTACCTCGATGACTACGTGGGTCCCAATCGGGGCGTTCTCGTGTCGTTCCACACCAGCGAACCGGACTATGACCTAGTGAATGGCACCTACGGCCCGTTTCCCCTGGACCTGTTCGATGCAGGGGCGGATGAGGCGGCTTAGCCGTTGCTGATTTAGGGGATGAACCGATCGATCAGACGCACTCTAGAACGGCATAGTTCAGTCGAAATCATACCGAGGATCAGCAACGCCGCGGCTTAAGTTGGCACCAACCCATGCTCTAAGGCAAATCGAACTAACTCTGTTCGGCTATTGGTGCCGGTCTTGCCAAACAACCGGCTGACATACTTTTCGACGTTACGCACCGTGGTGCCCAGACGGCTGGCAATTTCCTTGTTCATCAACCCCTCTGCCACCAAATTCAGCACATCCTGCTCACGGGGGGTCAGGTCAATGCGAATCGGTGATGTTTTTTGAGGGATGTTACCCCGCTTGGTTAAGAGGGCCTTAATCTCCTCAATCTGCCGCGCCATGGCCGCAATGTCCGGTACAGAACCCGCTTCCGGTGTGCGGGCCGCCTGACGTTCAATCAAGTTCGTCACCATGGCCACCAGTTCTTCGGGATCAAAGGGTTTAGACAGATAGGCATCGCAACCAGCGTTATACCCTTGGATGCGATCGCTCGTCATCCCACGGGCCGTCAAGAAAATCACCGGTAATGACTTATAGCGTGGGTCTTCACGCACCTGTTTAAGAAACTCATAGCCATTGACCTCAGGCATCATGATGTCTGAAATCAGCACATCCGGAGCTTCCTTCTGCAATAGCTCCATTCCTTCAGCCGCATTACTAGCGGTCCGCACCTGGAAGTTGCTGTCCTCTAAATAGGCTTGAACGGCCTCACGCAAGCCTGGTTCATCATCTACTAACAGGACTCGTTTAGCTGTCTCTGCCATGGCTATTCCTTGGATTCTACAGTTTCTAAGCTTAATCGGTATTGGGTGTAATGGGCAGGGTGAAGGCCGAAAAGGAGAAGGCACAGCGAGCAGCCGCACAAGGTTAAAAAATATACATATTTACTCGTAGACAACTCCCGCAATTGATACCATTTGGACTCTTTCACGTTACGATGATTAAGAATCATCTAAACTCCTACCGGAATACCGGGGTTTGTGAGATGCTCAGCTGGAATAGCCTCAGCGTAAGGCTTTAATCCAGTCGTTTTGATGTAAGGAAACAATCAGGAAATTCCGTTATGGCTCTTCAACTAGGCGATCAGGTTCCAGACTTCACCCAGAAATCTTCAGCTGGGGATATCAACTTCCATGAGTGGGCTGGCGATAGCTGGGTCGTTCTTTTTTCCCACCCCGCTGACTACACGCCTGTGTGCACCACCGAGCTAGGCACTGTAGCTAAGTATCGGGCTGAGTTCGAGAAGCGCAATGTAAAAACCATTGCCCTTAGCGTTGACGGTGTGGAATCCCACAAAGGTTGGATTGGCGATATTAACGAAACCCAAGGAACCTCCGTTGACTATCCCATCCTGGCGGATGAGGACAAGAAGGTATCCAATCTATATGGAATGCTTCACCCCAATTCCAGTACTGGTAATACTCTGACCGTACGATCCGTTTTCTTGATCGATCCTAATAAGAAGCTACGTCTCACCATTACCTATCCGGCGAGTACTGGGCGTAACTTTGATGAAATTCTGCGGGTGATAGATTCCCTACAGTTAACTGACTACCACAAGGTAGCCACCCCTGCTAACTGGCAGGATGGCGGTGACTGTGTTGTCGTGCCTTCCATCTCCACTGAAGATGCGAAGCAGAAGTTCCCCAAGGGCGTTACTGAAGTGAAGCCCTATTTACGCATGACTCCCCAGCCTAATAAGTAGACTGACGTCTGCGGCTAAAATATGGCGTTGGCCAGCGTAAGGCTCGGCAAATGTCCAAAATTTAGGCCTATTGAATTAAAAAGGATGTCTCCACGGGGCATCCTTTTTGCTTTTCAAGTTGTTTTTTTCCTTGCCTTTAGCGCATCCCATAGCCCATTCCCCATTACGATAAAAAGACTGCACACCCAACGTCTACGGAATGAAGACTCCCATGGATATCAAGCAAGGTTTTGTTGGCTCCGTTGGCAATACCCCGCTGATTCGGTTAAATAGTTTTTCCGATGAAACCGGCTGCGAAATCCTAGGTAAGGCGGAATTTTTGAATCCCGGTGGTTCGGTTAAAGACCGAGCCGCCTTGTTTATTATTGAAGATGCTGAGAAAAAAGGACTGCTGAAGCCCGGTGGTACCGTGGTAGAAGGCACCGCCGGGAATACGGGCATTGGTCTCACCCATATTTGTAATGCCAAGGGCTATCGGTGCGTCATTGTCATTCCGGAAACCCAGTCCAAGGAGAAGATCGATCTGCTCCGTACCCTTGGAGCAGACGTGCGCACCGTACCGGCTGTGCCCTATCGAGATCCCAATAACTATGTCAAAGTGTCAGGCCGGCTAGCGGACGAACTGGATAACGCCATCTGGGCCAATCAGTTTGAAAACTTGGCCAATCGCCAGGCCCACTATGCCACCACCGGCCCCGAAATTTGGCAACAGACCAATGGCACTGTCAACGCTTGGGTTGCAGCCACCGGCACCGGTGGCACCTATGCCGGCACCGCCATGTTCCTCAAGGAGCAGAATCCCGACATCCACTGTGTGGTAGCGGACCCCATGGGCAGTGGTCTGTATAGCTATGTCAAGACCGGTGAAATCAAGTCCGAAGGCAATTCCATCACCGAAGGCATTGGAAACGGCCGTGTTACTGGCAACATGGCCGGAGCCCCCGCCGATGATGCCATTCGCATCGATGATCCTGAGGCCCTTCGGGTGGTATATCAGCTCCTCTATAAAGAAGGGCTGTTTATGGGAGGGTCCGTTGGCATCAATGTGGGGGCTGCCCTTGCCCTAGCTAAGCAAATGGGGCCGGGGCATACCATTGTGACCGTGCTCTGTGATAGCGGTTCTCGCTACCAGTCAAAGCTGTTTGATCGCTCCTGGCTAGAAGCCAAAGATCTATGGTCCGATCAGCTACTTCCACCCACCTGAAAGGGTGGGAATAGCTGATCGAACATCAGGTGGTGTGTGTCAATCCATTGTGTTTGCAGCTTTTCAGCCGGTATAGGCGAATTGCAGAATGCATTCAACGGTTCGCTACGCCCAGAGTTATTGCGCCCAGAGGCATTACAACTAAACGCATTCTGCAATCTAACTAGGGTTGAAAATCCTAGTTAGATTGCAACGCTCTTAGCGGAAATTGTCAGGATTCAACGGTTGACTTGATGGCCTAAGGTGGAGACCAGTTCCACCGTCCGAGGCATCTAAATAGGGTTTCAGATAAATGGCGTTGGATGTGGGGCGGGGCGAGCGGCTACCTAAAATCTCTTCAACGGTGCCAAAAATCGCACTATTTATATCCTCCGAACCCAAGAGTCCCGAGTCCGATAGATCCGTATCAGGCAATCTAGTTCCTCCGACCAGGGTATTCACCGCATTGGTATTAGAACCTGCATCGGCTAGGGTAATGTTCGAAAAGACCGCATCGCGAGTCGCGACTGGATCTTGACCTAGGGGTACCGTAAATACGATTCGACAGTCATCCAAGTTTTCTTCGGTGGTGGCACAAATGGTGTCATATCCATTCTCCACATCGGTCCGCAATTCCACCAGACCATCGGGGCGATACTCTTCTAGTCGCGCACTAATGGTTTCACAACGTAGTTCTGGGGTCCAGCCTCCGCCCATTGCGGTGGGAACAGCCCATGGGTAGGCTTGGCCTGGCTCACTCTTAGGGCGGTACATCACCGTGTACTCACCATCTTGAATTTCACAGGTAAATCGAGAACTGATGGGGGCGGGAGCCTCTCCTCCATCACTGGCCCTGGCCGGTAATGGGGTCAACATAGGTGCCAGAACCGGACCTAGAACCACACCAAAGATGACCACACTGATGACTTTTTTCCCCATTAAAAAAGCAGCCCCTGAGGGTAACGGTTTATCAGTTTGACGCGATATCATCCAGCCCATAGTTAACTCCTTATGGGTGGCGCTACAGACACCACCATCATCTCAATTATGAAACTAACTTAGCGCAGTGCATTAGGGGGTGAGTTAGGTCCAGTGCGTAAATTGGCTACGTAGTTTGTAGTATCTAAACCTGATCCACATCCAGACCGTTTATTTTGCTGGAGATGAAATGACCGACTGCCACTGAAACGCCATTTGGATTAACCATGGCAATGCTTAAATTTTTGACCGCTACCACACCAGCAGGGCTGATTTCGCTTGGGCAAAATAGGCGGTAGCATGGCTCCATCCACGTAAAACCAGCGGCCATTTTCCTTAATAAACCTTGACCGCTCATGGAGTTGCCCCCAGTCCGGTGCGCTATGGACGGCCATAAATTCCACCTGCCCGGTTTGGTCAGTCTGGCTGCCTTGGCGAGTATTGATCACAGTGAGGGCTTCCCACGTTGTGGTTTTGACGCTTTTGCTGAGGTTAATTCGGTCGTCAAACCTGCGAGTGGATGGATGGCGTGTAGCAATTAGATAATCTACATTGCCATGACAGTAGGCCACATATCGTGATCTCATCAAGGCTTCAGCCGTTGGCGCTACGTCAGCCTTAGTCAAATAGGGTTCACAACATTTGCCATAGGGATGATGACTTCCGCAGAGACATTGGTTGGGGGAATCCATGGGGTAAATCCGGCTGCATTTACAGTCGTGAGATTACCAGACAGCGCGTTAGGCAAAAAACTTTACCCTTGTTCCATGTTCCTATGGACCTAGTCTTCTTCTAGGCTGTCAACACTCAATGGCACCAATTCATGATCCGTTGTAAAGGCCAGCCACATTTCTTCCTCTGGTTCGATCGTTACACCCGTTAGGGCACAGCGTTCGCGGCGTTGGGCCTCAGCCGCCATGATGGCCCGAATTTGTTGACGTTGAATCTGAAAACCAGGATCGTCGGAATGTTGACGAACGTAGTCCCAAAGAATTTCACGGACCAATGACTGATAACCACGACTGCCAGCCAGGGTCTTGAGTTTGTCGATCAGCTCCCGTTCAAAACGAATGCTAGTGACTTGCATATCGGTGGTGGGCAGCTTGGTATTAAGACTCATTGTAGTTTTGGGAAACAGGTGAATTGAGAATGGCCCGCCTTTATTGTATTACTGCCGTAACACAATAAAGGTAGAATCCTCATTGGTGAGTGTACCTCTCAAAGGGAAGTACTGCTTGTATTTTGTGCAAACTGAGCCAAAAGTCGTTTGCAAACTGAGCCAAGTCGCTTACTGATTAAGGACGGAACTATCTGTGAAAAAGTTCTTGGTGGAGAAAGCTCTACCCCAAAGTAAGTCTACCCCCTTGCTCTTTCAGTCTACCCTTTGTTTATTTGAGTGCCTATGTGAACGCCTCTGCTCAGAGGGATTGACTTAGATGAACATGCTTCCTGGCGATCTAGTATAGACAGGTTTCAACCCATATATACACGGGTGACATATTACAACTACTACACTAATGGTCTCGTCTGTCAATCGAGCTGACAGTGGACAGGTTATCAACTGGTCAGGTGCACCCATGAAACACGCGTTTTTATAGTTAATTCAATCTCTCTCTATGGAGATGTGCTCAAGCCTAAGTTCTGTTTTTATCTCTTAGCTATGGACGATTAAAGTTGTTGTGTCAATTTTGGAAGAGGTAGAAAAATTGTTGATGTAGTTGCTATTACTTTAAAGAAAGTTGTTGTTTCCGTTAGTTGATTTTCCTGGGGCGGATTTGGAATATATTTCAAATCCATAACTGAGTTTACGGAAATTGTCCCCTTGCTATTGTAAACACTAGTGTAATGATCATGGAGCAGTCTCTGGCGACCCAGCCCGGTAGATATCGCTATTCATGGGCCCCTTGACTATATTTTTATTTTTTATGTCGGTAATTCTACATTCTATGTCCATAGCTCAATGCAATCGGATGCCTGGAGTCGTTTAGGCTTCTGGGAGCCCATGGATTACCGGGGGAGCCTACCTATCGCCCCGCTAATCCGTCGATTTTCCTAGCCGCCTGAATTATTCCCTAAAATTGGGGTCATACTGGCGTCTATAACCAATCACAAGAAACCAAACATTCGAATAATGAGTCTTTTGCCTAAAGTCTGATTGCTAATCAATCCAGATCAATTGATTCATCTAAATTTGTTCATTAGCTGACAGGGATAGCCATGACTACTAATCGGCAAGTACCTTACCTCGTTGGGGATAGCAAAAAACAGACTTACTCGGGCCGTTTACACCAACGGCTAGATGAAGCTATGCAAGAGGGGACTGAGGTTCAGGTACGCCTGCCTTGGGGAGGATTAAGCGGTGTTCCTGTTTATTTAGACGATACCTGTGTGGAGATCGTCTATGTACATGTTTATGAACCCGACGATGATGACGAACCCGATGATGAAGTGTCTCGTCGTACCGTATGGCTAGTACGCCTCGAAGAAATTAGCGCCGTTTCATTTGTGAGTGAAAGTTGGTCTAAGGAGCGGTTGGAGCGGCTATTTATCCCAGAGGGCAAGCAAGAAAGGTCTTCGCTCCAAGATATGGGGTCCGAAGAATCCTCTGACTAATGGATGCGTCAAGCTCATGATGGTTAACCCCTCCACGGGTAGGCTGATGTATTAGCTTACCTGTGGAGAGGCGAGGGCTGTCTGTCTGTTCAGACGTTTTTGGCTCAGACGGTAAACTTGGCCATGACCCAAGCTTTGGCTCGTCTAATTGCTTCACTGCGGCTGTAGGCTTTGGGAACTGCAACGGCACTACCGGTGGCGTAGTCGATCCAGGCGGTATAAACTTTGACCCCCAAGTGGGTGCCGCTGGTAATCTGAATGGTCACACCGCGATAGGGAAAAGCCAAAATGGTGTGGATATGGTCCGGGTCTGCAATGTGCATGGGTATGGCCAAGTGACCTTGTTAGTTCGTGTAGCAGATTGCTGAATGCATAGCTGCTGCTGCCTCAAGCTTTTAGCGGCTCCATAGGATTTGAATTACGGATGCCAAGCTATATTTTACGCATATAGCCCTGCTACATAATCCCCATAGCCGTTATAAATAACCGTATCCCTTTTGACCCAATTCCAGGTTTCGCCTTCTCCCACCATTCGTTCGCGGTTTTGTGCCCAGCGGGGGTGGGGCACATCCGGTTCTACGTTGGCCTCAAATTTATATTCGTTAGGCGCAATCGTATTCCAATAGGTGGAAGGTTGTTCCGCTAGAAACTCGATTTTGACGATGGATTTGCCTCCTTTAAAGCCATATTTCCAGGGCACTACCATGCGAATGGGGGCACCGTGCTGTTTAGGCATCGTTCGTCCGTAGATGCCTACGGCAAAGAAGGCTAAATCATTTGCCATTTCCTCGATGCGTAGTCCTTCGTGGTAAGGCCAGGGTAGGTTTGAGAAGGATATGGAGGGTCCTGCCGTAATTTTTTCGTCGTAGAACGATTCGAAGCGGACAAATTTGGCGTCCGACGTGGGTTCTACAGCTTCGATGATCTTATTCATGGGAAACCCTAGCCAGGGGACCACCATGGCCCAGGCTTCGACGCAGCGAAAACGATAGATCCGTTCTTCTAATGGAAATTTTGTGTAGAGGTCATCGAGGTCATAGGTGGTGGGGTTTTTGACTAGACCAGAAACCTCTAACTTCCATGGGTCTGTTGGCAAGTTTTGGGCATTTTCCCAGATATTTTTGGTTAAACCAAACTCATAAAAATTGTTGTAGCGGCTAGCAAATCGCTGCTCGGTCAATGGATGACCTGCATCGGCAAAGGCTGGGTTCGGGGTGAAATTGCTTAGGGGGGTGCCCCAGGTCCTTTCTAGAGCTTCAGTTCCTTGGGCGGTTAAGGGCC
>CALHGI010000176.1 GCA_938029995.1 uncultured cyanobacterium
CGCTAGTTTAATCCTCTGGTTCAGCGACGTCGGTTCTTTAACTAGGGACGCACGCTAGTTTATTCCTCTGGTTCAGCGACGCCGGTTCTTTAACTAGCGACGCGGGCTAGCCCTCTGGTTCAGTGACGCCGGTTCTTTAACTGGCGATGGACTGGTTTAAACCTCTAGCTTCACCGTGCCCAGGGCTATTCGACCAGTCATCACAGCCATGTCGTATTAAAGTCCCCTAAATCCTGTGATCAAAATCATCTTCACGGTAATTTTACACAGTTAAAGTAGATTGCATGTTCCCTTTTATCAATGCATCTACTAGATTTTACGAGGTACCCCCATGCCTTTTTTACCGCTGTTTATCGTCATTGGCATTTTCTTAGCAATTAGTAAAACGTTTCAGTCTAATCAGCCGCCTTTACGCTCCTCCGTGTCGAAAGACTATGACGAGCAGCTGTTAAATCAAGCTCTGATTGACTACATAGCGCATGAATCTAGGAGCAAAAATAGCTCTGTCCATGGGAGAAAGACTCACTACAAGGTCGAAAAACAACGCATGAATGGGAAAAGACGACCATAACAACTTCAATCCCATCAATAATTCAACCCCACCTCGTGAACCGTCCTAGACTCTAATCTAGGGCGGTTCTTATCCTATTCACCTAATTGTGTAAACCATGGCTACCTGACTTTCTGGGCAATAGCACGGCCTGCTATTCACGGTGCAGAAACCCCATAAACCTTACATTAGAATGCCGATGAAATACGCAAGTATTTTGATGAACTAGATGAGTTTCCCGACCTATGGAATCGATTCAATCATAATTAGGACGTGAAATGAGTAAAATCATTGCATTTACTTATTTCAAATGCGTTTCATCTACGCCCAATGGCGAATGTAAGTCGTAATAATTTCTTAAGAAAGTATCAACATAATTTGTCTTTTTTGGTAGATAAATTTCGTGTATTTCCTTTAGGGATTAGTTTTCAATATGCAGTGGGAGCATTTCAATCAACAGCAACTCTCCCTACTTTGGTCTAAATAGATGTATGTATTTTTGCATAAAACACATAATCAAATAAGTACAACTACGGTTTTTCCTAAGGGGTTCCATCGCTTAGAAAAGTGAGGGGAAGACATGCATGGGGCAATCAAATTTCCGCCTGTTAAATCGAATGCAAAGATACCTTTTATCATCTACATTTGATTCTGAAAATTTGCTTTTGAAAGAAGCATTGGGCGGCATGTCTTCTATCGGGGGACTACTCTTTGAGTCTAAAAGTCTAAGGTCTCATAGAAGGCATAGGCTGTATGCCATTACATTGCAGGACATCAGATTTACTATTCCATATGAAACTCACTCACGTTTTAGCTTCATTAACTTCTCCATATGTTTCTAAACAGTGGGCTAGATGCACTACGCTGGGCATGGCTATTGTGTTAGGAGTTTTGTGTTTTGCTCCAGCTGTTCAGGCTGAGGAAGACGAACCCGTACGTCAAGGTTTGCCGGGTAGACGGATTAGTGGTGCTTCCCGGTTGCCCACATCCGCCTGTGCTCAAAATGCTGATCCATTGGTGGCCATCATTCCCGAAAGTAATTTGGGGGCAACCGCCGTGGCAGAACCAACGCTTTGGTTGAGTGTGCCTGATGTAACAAGTGCCAAACAGTTGGAGTTTTATTTATTTAATACTCAGGACGAGATTATTTATCAAACTAGCTTTACCGTAGAACCGACGGCTAACCTCGTCGGTTTAGATCTTGGTAACATGGTCGGTGCGCCCAAGTTAGAAGTGGATCAGCGCTATCGTTGGGCCGCTTCAATTATCTGTAATCCCAGTAACCGCTCGGAAAATATCTCAGTGGAAGGATGGGTTGATCGGGTTGAAGCTTCTACGCCTGACGAAAAGGGCCTTTGGTACGATCATTTAGGGCAGTTGGTCGACCAACTGCAGCGGCAGCCTCAAAATCAGGATGTGTTGAGCCAATGGCAAACTTTGATGGCATCGGCCAGGCTGGATCAAATTGTTCCTCTGTCGCTAGATGCAGACTCTGTGGACGTTACGTCGTCAACAGTATCAGGGGCAACGCAGTAAAGGGTCGCCACCGGATCGATGGTTAGACCTGTGCTGGCTTCCTAACCGTTACTAATTTAAGGGGGTGAATTAATCTGGGGAAATGGCCCTAGGCCATTCTTTTCAAATTACATCATCCCGATGATTGGCAACGGCGCTCAATACATTATCTGAGCAGTAGCAATTGTCATGGACAGGTTTCAAACGCTCTGGCGTAGTCGCGTTCAAGCAATTCAAACAATATTTACTGTTGGAATAACGACCCTAGGTCTATGGTCGGCAGATGATCAGTGGACCTATGGTCAGGTTATTTCAGCCCAAGACTCTATCCAAACTCAAGTTATTCAATCAGGTAGTCCGTCTGATCCTGATTACCTGGTTGTGGGAGGTACGCTTTCAACGGATGCTTCATTCCTGTTCCATAGTTTTGAGCAATTTGATGTAGGACGTGGTCAAATTGCAGAGTTTCGCGTGGCACCCGGTGTGAACTCTGTTCTGAGCCGGATTGTTAACGGTGACCCATCCCATATCCATGGACTGCTTGAGGTGAGTGGTGGCCCAGCAAACTTGTATTTAATCAACCCGGCAGGGTTACTGTTCGGCCCTGGGGCTTCGATCAATTTGGCCGGTGACTTTACGGCTTTAACGGCAAATCGGTTGGATTTCACCCAAGGCAATTTTACGTTGGTCGACCATCCAGGGGGAGTGCAAGGGAGTATTCTACAGCTGAATTTCTCCCCCCATGATCCAGCTACCATCGTTAACCTAGGGGATCTGAGGGTGGGGGCCGAGCATTCTTTGTCTCTAATAGGCCATACGGTGGTTAATTTGGGCACAATAAGCGGTGGGGCGATTAACCTAGCTGCCGTCGGTGGCCATAGGGACGTTATGGTGGCGAACGGCTTGCAGTTTGGTCCGAGCCAGCCACCGAGCCAGCCGGATCAACCCTTACCTCCGTGGCTCACCCCTGGGGGGACAGAACATGCGGCTGCTATCGAACTTGCTGAGGATGGTAGTTTTCGGTTGACGGGGTCACCCCTATCATCTCCTCTCTCTTTTTTCGAGGACCTACCCTTGGGGACGCTCCTTGTGGGGGGAAAGCTGACAACCCCTGGCTATCCTGCCAATTCTTCCCCTAGCCATCTCAACCGGATTCAACTTTTGGGTGACCATGTTGCCAC
>CALHGI010000177.1 GCA_938029995.1 uncultured cyanobacterium
TTTACCAGCATGCGATGCTCTCCGTGGACTGGGAGAAAATACTTTGGTCGAGTGAGAGCCAGCATTAGCTTTTGGTCTTCCTGGGCGCCATGGCCGGACACATGCAGCCCCCTGCGCTTGCCATAGATCACATTAGCCCCCTGGGCCATGAGTCGATCTATCGTGTTGACCACGGCAATGGTGTTGCCAGGAATTGGGTTGGCGGAAAAGATGATTGTGTCCCCGGCATGCACCTTGATCTGGCGATGGGAGCCATTAGAGATACGGGTGAGGGCTGCCATTGTCTCTCCCTGGGACCCTGTAGTCAAAATCATTGCCTTCTCATCGGGGCAGCTGTTGAGAGCATTTAAGGGTTTGAACAGGTTGTCCGGGCATTTGATGTACCCCAGACTGCGAGCGTGGGCAATGACATTGAGCATGGAACGTCCAACGACAAAGACCGAACGTTGATGCTTTTGAGCTAGTTCCAGCAACATATTTACCCGATGCACCGAAGATGCAAAGGTCGTCACCATGAGACGACCGGGGGCTTCGCTAAAGGCTCGATCTAAGTTGGGGAAAACGGATCGCTCGGAAGGGGTATGACCGGGCACTTCGGAATTGGTAGAGTCGCTGACTAAGCACAGCACTCCTTCTTCTCCGTAGGCTGCTAACCGGGCAAAGTCAAAATATTCGCCGTCGACCGGGGTGTGATCCACTTTAAAGTCGCCGGTGAAAATAACCACCCCTGCTGGAGTACGAATAGCGACGGTAAAACTGTCGGCCATGGAGTGGGTATTGCGGATATATTCGACCGCAAATGATTGGCCCAGCTGAACAACGTCACGGGGGCGCACTGTTTTTAGTTCGGTGCGGTCGGCTACACCCGCTTCTGCTAGTTTGTCAGCTAGTAGGGCCATGGCTAGCCGGGGGCCATGGATAACTGGAATGTCAAACTGCTTGAGGTGGAAGGCAATGCCACCGATATGGTCTTCGTGACCGTGGGTCACGATCATTCCTTTGATTTTGTGGCGGTTTTCCCGCAGATAGGTGACATCGGGCAGCACGATATTAACGCCATGCATCTCTTCGGATGGAAAGGCTAGACCGGCATCTACCAGGATGATCTCATCGTTAATTTCAAAAACGCAGGTGTTCTTGCCAATTTCATGGAGACCACCTAAGGGAATGATTTTAAGAGTACTTTTATCTACTTTTTTACTGGCGGATTTAGGCGCTATTTTAGGTGTGGTGATCTGGGGTTTTGGTTTATTACTCTGACCACTGTTCTGAGTGGTGCTGTTAGTAGTGGTTCTGGAGCGTTGGCTAGTTCTAGTTCTTTGGCGCATAGGTTCCTTGGTGAAAGTCCTGAATGAAAGATTAAAAAAGTTGCTTAAAAACGGCCAGAGATGGTTTCTGGAAAATTGAAATTTTCTTAAGGGACGTGCATAAACCTCTGTAATAAATATGGCTGAGGAAGCTTGTGAAACCTGTGGCTGGCTGGTTATACAACGGCTGCTGGTAAGAGCTCTAGCGTCGCCATTATATTTTTGAGTTCGTCCACTAAATGGGAAGGGGCCTCACTTAGGGGTAAACGGCAGTTGCCGACAGACCAGCCTTGAAGCTGCATGGCCGATTTGATCAATATCGGGTTGGTGGTGGCAAATAGGGCCTTGCAAAGGGGAAGCAGCTTCAGGTGTATATCCCTAGCGTCAAACACCTGCCCTTTCTCATAAGCTTGAATCATCTGTTGCAGGGAGTCTCCCACCACATGGCTGGCGACGCTTACCACACCTACGGCTCCTACAGAAAGCATTGGCAAGGTTAATGAGTCATCGCCTGAGTAGACGGCAAACTCAGGTGAGGTTAGACGGCAGATCTCGCTGACTTGGTCTAAATCGCCACTGGCTTCTTTTACCGCGATGATATTTGGGATTTCTGCCAATTTGGCAACGGTAGATGCGGCCAGGTTGCGCCCGGTGCGTCCTGGTACGTTGTAAAGCATCACGGGGAGGTCAGGGACAGCGGTTGCGATCGCACTAAAATGCTTCTGCAAACCATCCTGGGGCGGCTTGTTATAGTACGGCACCACCTGAAGTGTCCCGTCCAAACCCAGCTCAGCTGCCTTTTGGGTCGCTTCAATAGCTTCCCGAGTACTGTTCGAGCCAGTCCCAGCGACCACCTTACCTTGACCACTAATGGTGGCTTTGACGACCTTAAACAGCTCGTATTCCTCTGCCCAGCTAAGGGTGGGCGATTCGCCCGTAGTACCACACACCACAATAGTATCCGTACCATGGCTGACCAAATGGGATGCCAAACGGCCTACAGACTCGTAATCGACTGACCCCGTCTGATCAAAGGGAGTAATCATTGCCGTGAGCACTCGCCCAAAATATGTCACGTCTTATCTATCCTCACTAAATCATAAGCATGTCGGAAAACTTTGAAATTCCTATCTCCAAAGAATTAAGCAATGCCCTTACCATTCGGACTGACCTTTTGAACTATCTTGTCCAAAATCATCCATTACCTAGCCATTCAATAACGCTTTTACTTTGGCCATAGATTTTAGATCCACCAAACGTCGAGCGATATTTTGAAATGGAGCTAAAAATGAACCGAAGTTAAGCTAAAACCTTGGGCTTTAGAGCCTGGCTGCTGACCAAAAGCTCAGCAATTTGGACAGCATTGAGTGCCGCCCCCTTACGAATTTGATCGCCACTAAGCCAAAGTTCTAAGCCACAGTCGTGGGATAAGTCACTCCGTATGCGGCCCACCAGCACATCATCTTGGCCACTGGCCTCCATGGGCATCGGGAAATAATTGGATTGCCAATCTTCGACTACTTTGATACCCGGTGCCGTTCCTAGCAATTCCAGGGCTTTATCCACTGCAAACGGTTGCGAAAACTCAAGGTTGATTGCTTCTGAGTGTGCCCGCAAGACCGGTACCCTTACACAAGTTGCACTTATTCGAAGGTCAGAAACCCCAAAAATTTTGCGGGTTTCATTCACCATTTTCATTTCCTCTTGACAATACCCCATCTCATTAAGGGGCGAATTGTGGGGAAACAAATTAAATGCTAACGGATAAGGAAACGCTTCAGTCGTCGGCTCTTTACCCTGCAAAATGGCTTGAGCTTGCTGCTTCACCTCTTCCATTGCCCGGGCACCAGCGCCACTAGCAGACTGGTAGGTAGCAACCACAATCCTCTCTATGGGCTGATGTTGATGCAGTGGCCATAAAGCCAGACTCATCAAAATAGTTGTGCAATTAGGGTTAGCGATAATCCCTTTATGTTCTAAAGCAGCCTGGGGATTGACCTCAGGTACCACCAGGGGAACTGCTGGATCCATGCGAAAGGCACTGGAATTATCAACCACCACAGCACCCGCTGCCGCTGCCTTAGGTGCCCATTCCTTGGAAACGGAACCCCCAGCCGATGCTAGGACCAGGTCAATATCAGTGAAAGGTTCATCACTAATAGCTTTTACCGTAATGGGCTGTCCCTTAAACATCAGCTGCTTACCAGCAGAGCGTGGCGAAGCCAAAAGGATAAGCTCTTTAACGGGAAAGTTTCGCTCTTCCAAAAGTTCTAGAAGTTCGGTGCCAACGGCACCTGTAGCACCCATAATCGCTACACGATACGCTTCAGGCAAAAGATCTAACCTCCTGTAATCAAACAATGCATGAAAAACATCAAACCAAACATATCCAAATACTTTTTTAGGGGCGCTTGAACTAGGAATTCAAGATCAGTTTTGCTATGAAGCCAATACCTATGGCCAATTCTCTAAAGATCTTTAAACCAATTACAAGACAAGCAGAAACCTGAATTATTCTCTAGTCCAACACCAATACACAAACTAATTTCTGTAGAAAGTTTTTACACTTCACTTCTATCGGTTAATCCCTTGAGTTCAGGGTTAGCAATTAATGTCTGCTGAGCCAGACTTGCCATCCGTTCTAACACTTTTCTAAGGAATCGCTACCAAAAGATGCGTGGTTCAATCATTCGTAGGCCGTCGGTAAAAACGAAAAACAACCTATGGACGCCCTAATTAACCAGCTCTTCCCATACGTAAAATTCCAAGACGCTAGTTGTGACCTTAATGCTCGATTGAAGGCAATCGACGTCACAATTAGTATCAGGAGGCGAAGATTAGACCGCTAAAACAACTAGCAGAAAGTATTTTAATGCCTCAAATTTCTCAGGCCTTGTCAGCTATCTTAGCGCATTCCTCTCTATACTACTACACTTGCCAAGGCATGGCTCCGTAACTGCTACAGCTTCACCTGCAGCCTATCTTCCTAAAGAACTGTCCCAAAGAATCAGAAACTTCTTGATTACACACCCAAGACTCTACGGTCGTAGATTGGAATAATCAGGTAATATAGCTAACTGCACTGACAGCCAATGTTTAAAGCATTAATCTTGTTAGGTGTCCTTCACATACCCACGGTGCTTTTCTAAACAAAGTGGTGCTGACTCTTGGCTCAAGACAGCACTCGACTGGCATTGAAAAGGGCTGCTCCTCAGTGGATCAAAACTTTACATCAGTCGATTTGTGGTACAACCACTGCGCAACAATCAACTAGAACAGAAATCCCCAATGAAAGTTACCCAGGAAAAACTGCCCGATAGCCAGGTTGGCCTAGAAATAGAAGTGCCTGCAGACATTTCTAAGCAGACCTATGAGCAAACCCTGCGCAAGTATATGAAGACGGCCAACATTCCTGGGTTTCGTAAAGGTAAGGTGCCGCGTCAAATTCTAGTGCAGCAGTTGGGGGCCACTAGAATCAAAGCGGCCGCCCTTGAAGAACTCGTACAGACCTCTATTGACAAAGCTATTGCCCAAGAAAAAATTGATGCCCTAGGCAATTATCAATTACGTTCTGGGTTCGAAGACCTAATCGAGCAGTTTGAGCCGGGCAAGTCATTAACTATTTCGGCATCCGTAGATGTGCCACCCCAGGCAGAACTTAAGCAATACAAAAACCTATCGGTCAAAGTAGAAGAAGTTACCTATAAGCCTGAACGCATTACCGAAACCCTAGCGGGTTATCAGGAAAATCTAGCCAGCTTAGCGCCCATCGAAGATCGAGCTGCCAAGGAAGACGATGTTGCTGTCGTTGACTTCGTTGGCAAAATTGTTGAGGACGGCAAGGAGCCTGAGGTGTTTGAAGGCGGGAGTGCCACGGAATTTCAGGTCGAAATTAAAGAAGGCCGATTCATTCCAGGATTTGTCGAAGGTATTGTCGGCATGGAGCTAGAAGCTTCTAAAGAGGTGGAAGTGACTTTCCCTGAAGATTACCCTCAAGCTGAACTCGCGGGTCAACCCGCTGTTTTTGAAATCACGCTC
>CALHGI010000178.1 GCA_938029995.1 uncultured cyanobacterium
GAATGAAATAAAACGCCCCGTTAACGTGCATCCGGCCTACCACGCCCATGTCTACTTCGACCAAAACAGCAAAGACATTGCCCGTCGCCTATGTGACAACATTGCCCAGCGGTTTGACTTAGCTGTAGGCCGTTTCCACGAAAAGCCAGTGGGTCCCCACCCCGTGGGAAGTTGCCAAATAACATTTAACACCAAGCATTTTGATGAGTTTATCCCCTGGCTGGATGACCACAGAAACGGCCTGACAATTTTTGTCCATGGCCTCACCGGGGATGACTTCAAAGACCACACTGACTATGCCTATTGGCTAGGGCAAAGCGTCAAACTCAACTTAGGCATATTTAAATAAGACCTAACTAACCGGCCCTAGGCTGCATGGAGTCAACCACCTGGACCATGGGAGCACCAACAACCCTTGCCCCACCCATTTCCAACCCATGGCCGCCCACAGAAAAATTGTTTACCAATCGGTTTCTAATTTGCTATAGTAGGTTCAGTTAGGAAACAAGCCTTGTTTTAGCCATGGCTCGCTTACGGGAATTTGACACAGATGTTGCCCTAGATGCTGCAATGCAGGCCTTCTGGCTGCGCGGCTATGAAGCAACATCCATGGCAGATTTGATGGCGGCCATGGACTTAAAGAAAGGCAGTATCTACAAGGCCTTTAAGGATAAGCACTCGTTGTTTATGCTGGCCTTGCGGCAATACTTAGAGCACGCCAACCGGTTTAACCGTCAGCATTTGGAAGGGGCCATTTCTCCCAAGGCTGGGGTTTCAGACTTGCTACACGCCATCATTTCCCAGCGGGGGAATGATCGGGACCGGCGAGGCTGCTTTATGCTCAATTCTTTGGTGGAATTAGCCCCCCATGATGAGGCCGTAAGAACGCTGTTGGAAGATCATTTGAGCCATATGCAGGCGATGTTGTCACGCACAATTGCCCAGGGACAAACCCTAGGTGAATTTCGCACTGACATCCCCGCCGACGATCTAAGCCTCATGGTGCTAAATTTTCTCCAGGGTTTGGTGACTCGTTCTAAGGGCTCTGTGTCTGTTGCCGCGCTTCACCAGCAAGCCGATACCCTGCTTAAGGTACTGGCCTAAGGTTGGTTTAATGGCAAACCTCTTTTTTTGCCCTTTTATTGACCAATTGGTTCCTATTTCACGTCATTGTATAACTTACCCTTTCAAGGAGACTAATTATGGCTGTTCAATCTTCCCTTGCCTCCCAGCTTAAAGAGTTCCAAAATGGCTTTATCCCAAAAGTCTCCCCTGATGTGGTTGAAACGATGTCGAAGGCCACCGCTGATTTGGCGAGTTCCGGCATCGTAGACAACAGTTTAAAGGTGGGCGAAAAAGCCCCCGACTTTGAACTGCCTGACCCAACCGGTAAGCGGGTCAAACTCAGTGCCCTATTGGCCAATGGCCCAGTGGTGTTGAACTTTTACCGGGGGGAATGGTGCCCATACTGCAACTTAGAAATTCGCGCCCTGCAGCAGCTATTGCCTGAGTTTCAGCAAGCGGGGGCACAAGTGGTGGCCATCTCTCCAGAGCTGCCCAATAATTCACTCACCATGCAAGAAAAGCATGAGCTGAGCTTCCCGGTACTGAGCGATGTGGGTAATGGTGTGGCCCGCGACTATGGCTTAGTGTTCTCGTTAGATGCATCGCTGCGTCCTTTATACCAAGGATTTGGCATTGATATCCCAGCCCACAATGGCGATGAAAGCTATGACTTGCCCGTGCCTGCAACCTATGTTGTGGACGCCACAGGTACGGTGCGCTACGCCTATGCAAATGCTGACTACACATTACGGGCCGAACCGGCTGAGGTGCTAGCGGCCGTGAAAGCGCTTTAATCTTCTGGCTTTATCCTCTGAACAGATACCGGCAGGGGCCTTTGCCATTTCCACCAAAGGTCCCCTAGCTCCCTAAGGATGTCAACGACGCCCCACCACCGCCAGCCCTATGCCCCCTAAAATCATCAAGGAAGCCAGGGCTAACCTCATGGTCAGGGCCTCTTGCAACAGTAAAATCCCCCCCACAGAAGCGATCACCGGCACGGCTAGCTGCACCGTTGCCGCCATGGTTGCCGTCAACCCTTTTAGGGCCGCATACCAAATGGCATAGCCCACCCCCGAGGCCAAGGCCCCCGATAGGAGGGCTAAAATTACCCCCGGCAGGGTCATGTGCAAACCCGATAAATTAACCAGACTTACCCCCATGGCCAAGGGAACGGCCCGAACAAAATTCGCCGTTGTATAGGCCACCGGGTCCTGGGCTCCACGCCCCAACAATGAATAAAATCCCCAGGCAATGCCCGCCACCACCATCAGCCCAGAGCCCACAATCGGCGGTGCCGCCAAGCCCGGTGATACAAGGTATATCAGCCCCAACAGTGCCAACAGCAAACCACCCCATTCCAAGGGACTGGGCTTTTCTCCCTGGTTCAAGGCGACAACAATCATGGTCACCTGCACCGTGCCAAAGAGAATCAAGGCTCCTGTGCCTGCGGACAACTGTAAATAGGAAAACGAAAAGGTGACGGCATAGAGAAACAGCATCCATGCCGCTGACCATTTCCCCTGCAGCTTGGTGGCTGATTTACCTTGGGAAAAGGCCATGATCACGAACAACATGGCCGCCCCGGAGGCTAACCGGAGGGTCATGAAACTAGCGGCATCGATGGCCCCAGGGCCCAGGGCCATGCGGGTCAGCAATGAATTTGCCGCAAAGGCAATCAGGGTGCAGCCAGTTAGGAATGCTGTTTTGCGATTGGACGCCAAAAAGGTAGCCGTGGGTTAATCCTCACCATTGACAGTGCCCCCCCATTCTAGGGCGTTGCTGATCCTCAGTATGATTTCGACTGAACCATGCCGTTCTAGAGTGTGTCTGATCGATCGGTTCATCCCGTAAATCAGCAACGGCTTCTATTGCCCCATGGGACATTCGGGGTTGGCCCCTGGGGTTGGTGAATGGGAGCCCGGAAGTCCCCTAAAAAAGGGGCGGGGATTATAAGGGACAGGACGTTGGGGGCTATGAAAAAATATTTGCCACAGCTTTGGGTTGGGCGGTCGTGGGTTGGGGTATGGGGTGGGGCAGGGGTTGGGGCAGGGATGCCGCCGTGTGGACAACCGAGCCCATGGCGTCGTAACTTGACCGGGCATATTGGTCGGTGAGTTGCTTGTTGAACCAATGCTCTATCCCCATGGCAAGCTGCTCTAACCAGGGAGAGACATGCCCCCTAGTTAGCCAGCGGAGAAAGGGATATAAACAAGCCTGGTGGCGATGCTGCCCTAGGTTGTCATAACACTGTTGAAAGTCGTTATCGATGCCTAGATCCCACTTTTGTTGAAAGTGCATCAGACTTTCACGTTCCCATGCGTCACTCCAGTGCAGCATAAAGCAAAACCAGTCTAACCAATGCTCCGGTCTCTGTATAACAGGGGTCACCACTGAGGTTGTCTCGCAAAACAGATTGCCCTCCAGGCGGTTCATGTTGAAACAAAAGTCCATATCTGCCTGGGGCCCCAGCAGCCTTGGATCAAAGTAGCCGATTTGTTCAAAAATATCCCGTTTAACCAACAGGCAGCTTAATTCGGCAAAGTCACAGGCCCATCTAGCCTGCTGGGGCGGCGAATGGTTGCTGAGGCTAGGGGGAGTCTGGCTCTCTGCCGCCATATGGGCCTGATGAATCCGCCCATGCAAAGGTGTGCCAGCAGAGGCCAGGGGACAGACGGCTGTGGCCTGGGCCTCTTGGGCGCATTGCCACAGCCGTTCTAGCCAACCATGGGTGACATAGATATCGTTGGCGATGAAGACGATATAATCTGTCGTCACCTGGCTAAGGCCCAGGTTTCGCGACTGGTTGGGCAACAGGAAGTGCTCGGAACGCAGGAGGGTAAAGTTGTATTCGGCGGCAGCCTGAACCAAATATTTTTGCACATGTTTGGGGGACCCAGCATCCACATAGACCAGTTCAAACGGTATTTTTGTATGCTTGTAGATACTCTCTAGGAACTGTTGCGTAGAGCCGGAGTGTTCCCGTGGGGAAACGATCAGGGTAATGGATGGGTTTAGGGCTATTTGGGACATAGCATTGGGGGTAAAACGGTTAGCGGCCATAGGATTTTTTCAAAATTGGGAGGCGCGGACGGTGGGGAATAGCTGGGCAGCACTGAATCCATTGCGATTTTGACTTTTCCCTATGGTTTAGCCATCTGACCAATGGCAGGGCCTAACATTTGCGCACAAAAAAATTGTTGCGCAAATGTTTATTAGTAGGCGTTGCTGATCCTCGGGATGATTTCATCTAATAGATACCGGTTTATTGCATCATTGCCAGATCGGTTCATCCCCCAAATCAGCACCGGCTATTAGTAGCCCCAAGGGAAGTTATGTCATGCCATGGCAGATAGGGTGAAAAGCCTAATGAACCCCTGATGGCGGGCAAGAAGCTGGCAGCCAGGAAAAGCGATTATCTGTGGCCAGTTCCATGACTAACCCAGATCCATGGGTAGAGTAAAAACGCTGCGGAGTATTTCAGCGGGCTGTTCCTATGTAGTACAAAGCATAGGTCAGTCATCATCCAGAGAAATCAGTGTAAGTTGGCATCTTTTAGAAACCTGTAAAACCAAGTTTTCTGGAGCTAATTCAAATTATTTTGATAAATACATCCGTTTTTTAGGAATTGTTGTTGTTTATCCCAGCGGTGTATTTCTGCACATCTGCCACACCGTACTGTTACGGAAAACCCGCCCCAGGGATTAGGCCGTAGTGAGCTTATGGGTTGGCTCGGGTTTAGCCATATTCGCCTTAGGCCATACGATGGGTATTGTTGTTATCGCCTCAAGATGATCGGTTTTTCGAATTA
>CALHGI010000179.1 GCA_938029995.1 uncultured cyanobacterium
ACCAATCGACCATTAATTCTCAGCTGCTGCCCACTGGCAGTGGGCTCCGTAGCCTGCGCGATAACCAGCCGACCAATTGATGACGTAATGACCGTGGATAGGGCCGGTTGTGGGGCAACCTGAGCACCCCCAAGCACAAAACCAAAAACGCACAGCATCAAAACAAAGTATTTCAGCGATGATTTGAAATGAAGCGACCAAGTACCTTGCTTTGCCATAAACAATGAAGCGAATGAGGTGACGCGGACTAGCAGCCATAGGGCTTTCAGCGATTGAATCAGATGGCAGATTTAGCCAACCCCAGCGATATCAATCTTGAAGTTACCCCCCAGGGTACTATCCGTCTAAAAACGAAAATGGGAACCAACCCATTGAGGTAAATGGGCAAACCTAGGCAACCTTAGTCCAGGCTGCAGCCACCCTAACCTCAAAAAAAAAGAAAATTTACCCAGGCCTGGGCAGCCCCTAAGACCAAACCCATGGCCCAACGGCTTTCTACAGCTAATCTTGAGAAACATTGAACGACTCTTGACTCAGGGAATCAGATCGTTCGACAATATCGATCCTTAAGTTTTCTTGAAAAGAGTTCCATCCATTTTTGAAGGTTCAGTGAACAATCGCTAATTTTGATTTACTTTTAAAAAGTAAAGACAGTGAAATCACCGTCATATTAAACAAACCATCCTGAGTATCCATGGGTAATGCCTGGCCCTTAAAAAGATTTCCCATCGTCATGCTGGACGTATCAATCTACACATATCAGTCCTGTTGGGCGATGTTGACTGATTAAGGGAGTTCTTCGATAGAGCTTTTCTGCGCCATCTACCCATCCTGTAAATAACTCATTGTGGCCCGACCATCCCCAACTGTTTCTGGGGGTTACTTTCCAATCACTATCAATATTGACTGTTGGCCATGGCATCCAGCAGTTGATCACCCAACCGTTCATTTTTTTATTATCTTCTGGCGACTGGCTCATGGTTAACAAGCGTGTGGACAATCTTCAAGCAAATCAGCCCTCCCAATGGCAAGCGTCCTTAGGACCTAAATCGCTGGTGGAGGAAAGGGATGCCTGTGGGGTGGGGTTTATTGCTGATCAGCAAGGGCGTGCCAGCCACCGCTTAGTTGCCGATGCCCTCCATGCCCTCAGCTGTATGGAGCACCGAGGTGGGTGCTGTGCCGACCAAGATTCCGGGGACGGCGCGGGCATCATGACGGCGATTCCGTGGAAAGTTCTACAGCGCTGGGCAGGATCTACCCCCCTAACACCAGGTCGCGTTGGGGTGGGCATGACATTTCTACCCCGCCATGGAGAGGCGGCCACCATCGCCAAGCAGCAGTTTGCCCAGGTGGCCAAGACAGCGGGGATGACGGTGGTCGGGTGGCGGCCCGTCCCCGTCGTATCCGAGGCCTTAGGCAAATTGGCTCGAGAATTTGAGCCTCAGATTGAACAGGTAATAGTAGAAGCGACCGTCGACGGTGATGAGTTAGAGCGTCAGCTATTTTTACTGCGCCGCGCTTGGATACGGGCGCTAAAGGCGATTGAGGTTTCCGAGCAGGTGACCCAAGCGCTCCAGGATTTATATGTGTGCTCTTTTTCCAGCCGGACCCTGGTCTATAAAGGCATGGTCCGGAGCGAAGTCCTGAAAACGTTTTATCTAGATTTGCAGGACAGTGACTACGAAAGTGCCTTTGCGGTTTATCACCGACGCTTTAGCACCAACACCATGCCTAAATGGCCCTTGGCCCACCCCATGAGGCTCCTGGGGCACAACGGTGAAATTAATACCCTGATTGGCAACATCAACTGGATGATGGCCCGGGAAGCTGACTTGGCCAGTCCGATGTGGGGCGAGAGCTTAGAGCAGCTGAAGCCGATTGTGAACGCGGATAATAGTGACTCGGCAAACCTAGACAATGTGATGGAGCTGCTGGTGCGCTCTGGCCGGAACCCAGCCCAGGCATTAATGATGATGGTGCCCGAAGCCTATCTCAATCAGCCTGACCTGTTGGCCTATCCTGAGATCACGGACTTTTATGAATATTACAGTGGGGTGCAGGAGCCGTGGGATGGTCCAGCCCTAGTGGTCTTTAGTGATGGGAAACAGGTGGGGGCCACCCTGGACCGTAACGGGTTGCGTCCAGCCCGCTACGCCATTACCCGCAGCGGTTATGTGGTGGTGTCCTCAGAGGCAGGCGTGGTTGAACTCCCCACCGAAGAAATTGTAGAAAAGGGTCGCCTGGGCCCCGGTCAGATGATTGCCATTGACCTGGAAACCCATGAAATCTTAAAGAACTGGGATATCAAGCAGCGGGTGGCCCAGGCCCAACCCTATGGGGACTGGCTACGGACACACCGTCAGGAGATTTCTCCCCAGCTGTTCCGTGAGCAGTCTGATCTAGAAGAGAAGGCACTGCTGACTTACCAGACGGCGTTTGGCTACACGGCAGAAGATCTGGAAATGGTGCTCCAGGATATGGCATCCCAGGGAAAAGAGCCCACCTACTGCATGGGGAATGATGCCCCCTTGGCCGTACTGTCAGGCAAGCCGCACCTGCTATACAACTACTTCAAGCAGCGGTTTGCCCAGGTGACAAATCCCCCCATTGACCCTTTGCGAGAGCGGTTGGTGATGTCGCTTCAGATGCAACTGGGCCAGCGTCATAATTTATTAGCTGAGCAGCCAGGGCGATTGATCAAACTGGAGTCACCGGTCGTTAACGATAGCGAATTGAACATGATCCGACAGGGACAGCTGCCGGTGGCAAGCCTTTCCACACTGTATGCCATTGGCGATGGCCCCCAAGGGTTGGCCCAAGCCATTAAAACCCTGTGTGAGCAAGCGGATAGGGCGGTGCAGACCGGTGCCGAAATTTTGATCTTGAGCGATCGCATCGACAGCGCCGGCAATGCAGCCACCGTGTCGGCCACCCAAACCTATATACCCCCCTTGTTAGCAGTGGGGGCGGTCCACCACCATCTGATTGGTAACGGCTTACGGATGCGGGCCTCGCTCCTAGTGGATACGGCCCAATGTTGGACCACCCATCACTTTGCTTGCTTGGTCGGATATGGTGCCAGTGCCGTGTGCCCATATCTAGCGCTGGAGAGTATTCGGCAGTGGTGGGCCAGTGGCAAGATCCAAAAGCTCATGGCGTCGGGCAAGCTACCTACGACAACCTTAAATGGAGCCCAGGCCAACTACCGTAAGGCGGTGGAGGCAGGGCTGCTAAAAATCCTCTCAAAAATGGGGATTTCGTTGCTGTCTAGCTACCAGGGAGCCCAGATTTTCGAAGCCATTGGCATTGGCCCAGAACTCTTGGCCGCTGGCTTTAAAGGGAGCATTTCCCGCCTAGGGGGCCTCACGGTGGCGGAGTTGGCCCAGGAAACCATGCGATTCCATAGCAAGGCATTCCCTGAACTAACGGGCAAACGTTTGGAGCACATGGGGTTTGTGCAGGCGCGGCCCAAGGGTGAGTACCACAGCAATAGCCCACAAATGACCAAGCTGCTCCATAAAGCGGTGAAGCTGAATCAATATGACCACTATGCGGTGTACCAGGAACACCTCAAGGGGAGTCCGGTGTCGGCCCTAAGAAACCTGCTGGACTTTAAGCGCGATCGCAACTCCATTGCCATTGATGAGGTGGAGCCGGTGGAAACCATCATGGCCCGCTTCTGTACCGGAGGCATGTCCCTGGGGGCCCTATCGCGGGAAGCCCATGAGACCCTAGCCATTGCCATGAACCGCATCGGCGGCAAATCCAACTCCGGTGAAGGGGGCGAAGATCCAGTCCGATTCCAAGCCATCCAGGATGTGGACGACCAGGGCCAATCGGCCACCTTGCCCCACCTCAAGGGTTTAAACCCTGGTGACACCGCCTGTTCGGCCATTAAGCAAGTGGCCTCAGGCCGCTTTGGCGTCACCCCGGAATACTTGATGAGCGCAAAGCAAATCGAAATCAAAATGGCCCAGGGGGCCAAACCAGGTGAAGGTGGGCAGTTGCCAGGCAGAAAAGTTAGCGACTACATTGCTTCCCTGCGCCGTTCCAAGCCGGGCGTCACCCTAATTTCCCCCCCGCCCCACCACGATATTTACTCCATTGAAGACCTAGCCCAGCTGATCTTTGACCTGCATCAGATCAACCCCATGGCAGGGGTATCAGTCAAGCTAGTCTCGGAAATTGGCATCGGCACCATTGCGGCAGGGGTGGCTAAGGCCAACGCCGATATCATTCAGGTATCTGGCCATGACGGCGGCACCGGCGCATCTCCCCTGAGCTCCATTAAGCATGCCGGCGTGCCCTGGGAATTGGGTCTGACCGAAGTGCATCGGGTACTGCTGGAAAATCAGCTGCGGGACCGGGTATTACTGCGGGTGGACGGTGGCCTAAAAACCGGGTGGGACGTTGTCATGGGGGCTCTGATGGGAGCCGAAGAATATGGATTTGGCACCATCGCCATGATTGCAGAGGGCTGCATTATGGCCCGCGTTTGCCACACCAATAGCTGCCCCGTCGGGGTCACGACCCAACGGGAGGAGCTGCGGAAGCGCTTTACCGGCATTCCTGAACATGTGGTCAACTTCTTCCAATTTGTGGCGGAAGAAGTGCGCTCATTACTGGCCCACCTGGGCTATCGCTCCTTGGAGGAGGTCATTGGCCGAGCCGACTTGTTAACCACGCGGACTGATGTGAACCTGACTAAAACCCAAGGGTTGACGTTGGATATTTTGACCCAGTTGCCAAATACCAAATGCGATAGTGCCAGCGCTGGCTTATCAGATCGCACCTGGCTAGACCATGGTGACATCAACAGCAATGGCCCTGTACTAGACGATACGCTGCTAGCGGACTCAGATATTCAGCAAGCCATCGCCCAGCAGGGTGACGTAGTTAAGTCGTTTGCCGTCATCAACACAGATCGCTCCGTTGGCACCCGTGTGTCCGGTGTCATCGCCAAACAATATGGCAACACCGGATTTGCCGGATCACTCAAATTGACCTTTAACGGCAGCGTCGGTCAGAGCTTTGGAGCCTTTAACCTACCAGGCATGACCCTACGGCTGGTGGGGGAAGCCAATGACTATGTGGGCAAAGGCATGCACGGCGGTGAACTAATTATCACGCCATTTGACGGTGTCCAGTACGACCCATCCGACAATGTAATTGTCGGCAACACCTGTCTCTATGGAGCCACCGGCGGCACCCTCTATGCCTTTGGCCAGGCCGGTGAGCGCTTTGCGGTGCGTA
>CALHGI010000180.1 GCA_938029995.1 uncultured cyanobacterium
CCCACATAGTCCCAAACCTTCCCCACCAACTCACCATCATTAGAATCAAACCACTGAATGGCTGGATTCTTCTTAAACCAAGTCCGCTGCCGCTTCGCAAACTGCTGGGTATGGCGAATGATCAATAGGATCGCCTCCTCCAACGACCCATCTCCCATCAAATAACGCCTCACCTCCCCATAGCCCAGGGTATTCAGCAACGGTAAATCCACCCCGTAACGATTGATCAACCTTTCCACCTCCCCCACAAACCCCGCGTCTATCATGGAGTGAGTGCGCTGAGCGATCCGCAACCGCAGGTCTTCCCCACAATCTAGCCCCACATATATGAGGGGATAAGTCGGAGGATTTTCCCCCTGTTGTGCCGAAATTGGTTTTCCTGTGGCATAGTAGACCTCCAGTGCCCGCAGGGTGCGTACCGCGTCATTAGGGTGAATGCGTTGAGTAGCCGCAGGATCTACCTGCTGTAAAAAGCTATAGCACTGGGGCTGGCCTAGGTTAGTCAACTGTTGACGTAGGTTGAGCTGGGGCGCGACGCGGGGAATAATCAGGCCCTTTGCGATCGCATCCACATACAACCCCGTCCCCCCAACCAATAGGGGCACCTGCTCCCGCCGCTGATGGATTTGCCGGATCAGCCCCTGGGCCTCCAGCTGATAATCCGCCACCGTCAAGGTCTCCGTTGGCTCACAGATATCAATCAGATAGTGCGGGACCACCTGCTGCTCTACCCAAGACGGCTTTGCCGTACCAATATCAAACTCGCGATACACCTGCCGCGAATCCGCCCCCAAAATCACCCCATTTAAACGTTCGGCCAACTGCACCCCTAAACCAGACTTACCCGATGCAGTGGGACCAACGACTACAATGAGAAGTGGTACATCAGAACTAACTTTAGATTTGATATTAGCCAATAAAAAAGGTCCGTTTATTTGGTGTGTAAATTTTTTTGATCCATCCCTAATAAATACACCTTCTCAAACCCATTCAGAATCGTTTTTAACGCCCTTGTGCTAGAATCCGGGGGCACAATTTCATTTCTAACGCTACTGCGGCTTTACGACCGTCTTAGGAGATAGGAACGCATGACAACCGACTATGGTGCTGATCAGATTCAGGTGCTCGAAGGCCTGGAGCCTGTGCGCAAGCGACCGGGTATGTACATTGGTACTACCGGGCCGCGTGGTTTGCATCACTTAGTTTACGAGGTTGTTGACAACTCCGTTGACGAAGCGCTAGCAGGCCATTGTAAAAGTATTACCATCGACCTCAATGCAGACGGCTCCGTCACCGTCACCGACGATGGCCGTGGCATCCCCACCGATGTCCATTCCCGCACCGGCAAGTCTGCCCTAGAGACGGTCATGACCGTACTCCATGCGGGCGGCAAGTTTGGCGGCGGTGGTTATAAAGTGTCCGGTGGTCTCCACGGTGTAGGTGTTTCCGTCGTAAACGCCCTTTCTGAATGGGTGCAGGTCACCGTATGGCGCAATAAGAAAGAACATGTGCAGCGCTATGCCCGAGGTGAAGCCCAGGGTGAGCTGAAGATAACGGATGGAGCTGGTAGCCGCACGGGCACATCCGTCAGCTTTAAGCCCGACAATCAAATTTTTACTGAAACCGTTGAATTTGACTACACCACCCTAGCCGGTCGCTTGCGAGAGCTGGCCTATCTAAATGCAGGGGTGGACATTACCTTTACAGATCATCGCCTAGAACTGCTCAAGTCGGATGAGCCCAAGGTAAACCGATACTTCTATGAAGGCGGTATCCGCGAGTATGTCGAATACATTAATAATGATAAGCAACCCATTCACCCCGACATTATCTATGTCACAGGGGAGAAAAACGGCGTCCAAGTAGAAGCCTCACTGCAATGGTGTGTGGATGCCTACTCCGACAACTTAATGGGGTTTGCCAACAATATCCGCACCGTAGATGGGGGTACCCACCTAGAAGGATTAAAGGCGGTGCTCACCCGCACCATGAACAACTTTGCCCGCAAGCGCAACAAGCGTAAGGACAATGAATCTAACTTGGCGGGCGAAAACATTCGAGAAGGCTTAACGGCGGTAATTTCCGTTAAGGTACCCGAGCCCGAATTTGAAGGGCAGACCAAAACCAAACTGGGCAATACGGAAGTGCGGGGCATTGTCGATTCCCTCATTGGGGAAACCCTGAGCGAATACCTAGACTTTAATCCCAGCGTGGTGGATTCAATTCTAGAAAAGGCCATTCAGTCATTTAATGCGGCTGAAGCGGCCCGCCGTGCCCGGGATCTGGTCCGACGCAAGTCCGTCCTCGAGTCCTCCACCCTGCCCGGTAAGCTAGCAGACTGTAGTTCTCGCGACCCGGCTGAGTCGGAAATCTTTATTGTAGAGGGTGACTCTGCGGGAGGTAGTGCCAAGCAGGGCCGGGACCGTCGTTTCCAAGCCATTTTGCCCCTGCGGGGTAAAATTCTCAACATTGAGAAGACCGACGACGCAAAGATCTACAAAAACAACGAAGTCCAATCCCTGATTACGGCCCTAGGCCTGGGCATTAAGGGGGAAGAGTTTGATGCCTCCCAACTCCGCTACCACCGCATCTGTTTGATGACGGACGCAGACGTGGATGGAGCCCATATTCGCACCCTACTGCTGACCTTTTTCTACCGCTATCAGCGGGCACTGATTGATCAAGGGTATGTGTACA
>CALHGI010000181.1 GCA_938029995.1 uncultured cyanobacterium
CGAAAACTAAGTTTTTTTAACGGTCATCATCGATGGATAATCCCTGTCTAAAACCACCTGTTTTAGACAGGGATTCAGGTTTTTTAAGGAATCTTTCAGGGTTAAATCATGTCAGTTTGTTAACTTTATTGAGCAAATGTGCATCATCTTGGACCTTAATTCCGGTCTGTTAGTCTAAAGACTTGAAGGTGATTAGCTAAACTTTTTAGCCAATTTTCCTGACGAGTTGCTAAGCTGCATTGAATGTCTAAGCAGACCAAACATCTGTACGGTACCTGCGTCAATTGAGCAAAGCTTATATATTAGATAAGGTGTGAGTTAGCTATTTATACTGTCTGGTTAAGTACGTATCGTTCTAAATTTTTCTGGATCTCTTTTTATGGCAACCAAAAAGCATGGCCTGATTTTGGGTGCGGCAGCTTTGGCAAGTATGGCTGTTGTTGTTGCAGGTACTAGCATTCACTGGTCTCAGAGTCAGGCATTCTTTAGGGAGAGCCCGAAAGAGGTGATTGATGAGGTGTGGCAGCTGATTGATCATGAGTATGTTGATGAAACATTTAATGATCAGGACTGGCAGGCTATTCGCACCGACTACCTCAATCGTGACTATACCGATAGTGGTGATGCGTACGAAGCGATTCGGGAGATGTTAGATTCCCTTGAGGATCCCTATACGCGCTTCATGGATCCCCAAGAGTTTCGCAATATGCAGATTGATACCTCCGGTGAGCTGACCGGTGTGGGTATTCAAATTTCCCAGGAAGAGGAAACGGAAGAGATCGTTGTGGTTTCTCCCATTGAAGATACACCGGCGTTTGAGGCGGGGCTGCGTTCTGGCGATGTGATTGTCGGTATTGATGGTCAGACCACTGAGGGCATGGATCTCAGCGATGCGGTTAATCTGATTCGGGGGCCAGTGAATTCTGAGGTTACGTTGACCGTGGTCCGTGAGGGCGAGGAAATTGATTTTGACCTGGTGCGTGCTCGAATTGAGATTCATCCCGTGCGCTATGCCTACCATCCGGAGCAGGAAGGTGGGGTGGGCTACATTCGCCTGACTCAGTTTAGTGCCAATGCTGCGTCTGAGATGCGTGAGGCCATTCAGGAGCTAGAACTACGTGATGTGACTGGCTATGTGCTGGATTTGCGCTCTAACCCTGGTGGTTTGCTTTATTCCAGTATTGATATCTCCCGCATGTGGCTGAGTGACGGTACCATCGTTTCAACGGTGAATCGTGAAGGGACCGTGGATGAAAATGTGGCCAGTGATCGGGCTTTGAGTGATAAGCCGCTGGTGGTGTTGGTGGATGGTGGTTCCGCCAGTGCCAGTGAAATTTTGTCTGGGGCATTGCAGGATAATAACCGGGCGGTGCTGGTGGGGACGAAGACCTTTGGTAAGGGCTTGGTGCAGTCGGTGCGCGGTTTGGGTGATGGTTCCGGTATTGCGGTTACGATTGCTAAGTATTTGACCCCCAGTGGCCGTGATATTAATACGCTGGGGATTGAGCCCGACTTTACGGTAGAGCTGACGGATGATGAGCGGGAATTCCTGAGTGAAGATCGCGATCGCATCGGCACCTTAGAGGACCCCCAATATTCGAAAGCGATCGAAGTTCTCAATGACGTGTTGCGCGGCCAGCGTGAGGCGGCCAGTGTTGGTGGCGTTGCTGCCATCAACTAAATCCTTAGCCGTGGCTGATGGACGGCTCGGATGCGACCACCTTGAGGAGTATCGGTGCCAAGACTGGCTATCACTGGGGGCGACACTTGCCCGAGCGAATTAATCCCACCCGTTTTGCAATGGCCTCGTTTCGGCTGGTAAATGGTCCCCAGGTGTTGGGATTATCTGGGGTTGAATCTAATTCCCCTTGGGTGCAAATTTCACAATGGCCGTCTGACTGTTGGACGACGTGCCAATTTTCGGCCTGGGTTTCAACGTTTTTGCCGGTGTCCGGGGTCATGGGCCTGCTGGGGTTAATGGACTTTACACCATCAGTTTTACGCCATTAGATAAATTAGTCCAGACCACCATGTGAGCACCACTGCCAGCCAAAAGAGGCCTAGGGAAACCATGGGGTAGCTTTGGGCTAGGGGAGAGATGAGGAGTGCGATCGCACCAATCTGCACCACCGTTTTCACCTTGCCCCACATGTTTGCCCCCATCACCTTGGGCTGGCCCACCCGCCACCCGGCAATGGTCAGTTCCCGTGCCAAAATTAAAAACACTCCCCAGGCGGGGACGGTGCCCAGCTCCACCAAGGCCAGCAGCGGCGCTAACACCAGTAACTTATCCACCAGCGGGTCCAAAAACTTACCCAGCTCCGTCACCTGATTCAGCCGCCGCGCCAAGTAACCGTCAAGCCAGTCGGTGCAGGCGGCCAATAGAAATATCGCTACGGCCCACCAGCGACTACTGACCGAGGGCTCTACCAGCAGGCCAAACACCAATGGAATAGCTACCAACCGCGACACCGTAATCCATGTCGGTAAATTCATCGCCCCTAGGTTTATTGCCATTGGATCATTGGTAGCTAATGTGCTCTTCGCGATAGTTGGGAGGTTCCACGTGGATGGTGACCCGGATCGGACCAAACACCTGTTCTAAGGTTTGCTCGACCACTTCAGTAATGTTGTGGGCACTGACCACATCCGTTGGTTCCACAATCAGATGCATATCTACAAATACCTGACGCCCCAATAATCCCCGCGATGCAATGCTGTGGCAGTTAAGAACGCCTGACACTTTCATAACCTCCCGATGAATCGCCTCGGGGGCAATGGCCATTTCATCCACCAGCCAGGGCAAATTAGCCGACAGCACAATCCAGCCACTGTGGAGGACTAGAATCGCCACGGGTAACGCCAGGAAAATATCTAACCAATGGAAGCCTCGCCAAACACCGATTAGGCCTGCAATTACCACAATGGTGATCCAGATATCACTCATGGTGTGGTGGGCGTCGGCAATTAAAAGCTTGCTGCCTAAACGCACCCCCACCCGGCGTTCATAAACCGCAACAATGATATTAATTCCTAACACCAGCAGCATGATCCACAGCGCCCCCGACGTTAAAACCACGGGCGTTGCCCCCATCAGCATCCGTTCAAATGCCCCCTTTAAAATTTCAAAGCAAGCAATTCCTAGAAATGCGGCCACGCCTAAGGCTCCCACCGCTTCATACTTCTGATGACCGTAGGGATGCTCCCGATCTGGCTCCGGTGATGCCAACTGGTTGGTTACCAAGCCAAGAATATTATTGGCACTATCCGTCACACTGTGGAGTGCATCCGCCAGCAGACTCAAGGACCCTGTCCACAAGCCCACTGCAATCTTCAGACCCATTACTAATAAATTGAGAAGCAGGGTAATGAGTAGAACCTGCCTCACTTTAGACTGATAGCTAATGCCAGAAACCTCAGTAGACATGCACGACTTCTCCGCAGCATGTTTAATAGTAGCGAAGGACGTTACCCAACGGGCAATCCTGCCAATTCTTGTTCGTTAGTCCGTCGAAAGCCGAAAACCATAACCATTCCATGGGATTTTGTACACTGGGAAGATAGCCCTTAGGACCCAATGCCCTCTTTAGCTGCCCTATTAATTCTGCTCGTTAGCTTATGGCTCTGCTCTGCCATTGATGGGCTCCCCCATCTGCTTGGGCTGTGGCCACAACCCCTCTGGCTATGGCTGGGCCTGGGTGCAGTTTTATTAAGCTGGGTGATCAAAGATAATTGATGATTTCTTGATTGTTTACAGGCTTTTATTTCAAAACACCATGGCTAAAACCTTTGACCAAGAGCAATTACAACAGCTCGCAGGGGGAGACAAAGCATTTGAAAAAGAACTCCTTCAGATGTTTGTTGCCGATACTGAAAAGAGTCTCAGTCAGTTGGCGTCTTCCATTTCCATGGAGGACCCACCAGCGGTACAATCCTGGGCCCATTACATCAAAGGCGCTAGTGCCAATGTTGGTGCTAGCGGCATGTCTAAAATAGCCGCTCAGTTGGAATCGCTAGCCAAGGCGGGAAATCTGGCCCCGGCGTCAGCCAGTCTCCGACAGCTGCAACTGCTGCATGAAGAGGTTAAACGTATGGCCCGTTAGGACGGGCCAGGACTGTTAGACCAATGGCCCATCGTCCTAGGACGATGGGCCATTGGTCTGCTATGGGTTTTGCGGGCCTGTTTGCGTCGATTGGGAATTAAGCAGATGTCCGGTTTCCGGTGCTTGTGCCCGTGGCTTCAGTGGCATTGGTGCCGTAGAGTTCTGGTAAATCCCGTGACGGTGGTAGTGTCTTGGATTCGCGAGTCTCGATGTAGCCTGTGTAATAGGCACCGGGCTCAATTTCTAGGGAACCGGCAATGACGTCCCCTTCTAACCGGGCGGTGCTCATCAAAACGAGCTTACCCTCTGCGAATACCCGAGCTTTTAGCACGCCTTCAACGGTGATGTTGTTGGCCCGAACTTCTTGCCCCTCCACCAGTCCAGTTTTGGAAATATCTAAATCGCCTTGAATGTCGACAATTCCGTGGATAATGCCGTCGACAACTAACTTGCCTTCTGCGTGGACATTACCTTCTACTTCACATGTCCGACTGAGATAGGTTAAAACAGCGGTTGGCTTTCGTTTTTTAAACATAAACACAATATTTCAGTACCCGTTTGGCTGGACAGCAGTAAAAAATTAAAAGTTTAACTATGGGGCGAGGCCCAGATTCACACTTAATCTGAAGCTTCCTGCTTAATGGATCATATGTCACAAAATATAATCAACTCAACCTTGTTTATATCTAGAACGACCATTTTGACCTATTAAGGAAAGCTACAAATTCCAACTTGGACCTGATGTCTCAGTTTGGATAATAACCAGACAAACTTCTTTTTCAAACTTTAAGGCTTTTCTTGATTAAACTCTAGCATCAGTTTCTGATTCGCAAGGTTATCTATGGCATTAGTTTTACTAGGCTTATCCATCAATCTTGGGTATAAAAAATGCTGGGATAGATGGCCCATTTTCTGGATCGGCCTAGGGGCGGTTGCCCATGGGTAAGTCGGTGCTCCATCGCATTTTCGAGGCTGGGTGGGGCATGGCCTGACCTAGAAGGGCCAACCTTAGCCGAGCCAATGGGTGAGGGCTAGGGCCGTGGCTGAGGCCCCAATGGGCACCGTTAGATTATCAATGCCATATTTGGAGACGGCTTCGAGCATGGTGGCTGAGATCGCAACCCCCAGGGCCGTCATCCCCAAGGGCCAGCTGAGGCCCCGTAGGCTCCCCAGCACCGTCAACACCACCAGAGCGCTGGCCATGGCCATGGTCAGACTGCCCTCCAAGCTTTTCTTCTCCCCCCAAATTTCATAGCCATGGCGGCCCCAACGTTGACCCACCAGGGCCGCTAGCCCATCCCCCCAGCACATAATCAAAATACCGATTACCCCAAAATAGGGATAGCCCCGGGGCCAGCACCAGCCCATGAGCACCCCCATACTCACCGCATAGAAAAAGGTGCCCCAGCTACGGCGACCCACACTATTAATACCGGGTAAAATTGGTAACCGGTAAGACACCAGGGCCACCCCCGCAAAGACGACGGCCGCCGCCATCCCCATCCAAGCCGGGAGCATTAACCACCAGGCCAATAGAATCACATGGCCCGCCCCAATGTGGACGATTTTGCGGGTGATTTCAGGGCCATATCCCAGCCGCCTTGCCCCTTCCGACGCCCCACCAATCAACATCAGCCAGGCTAGCACCAACCCTACTTGCCAGCCGTAAACGGCTAACCCAGTTTCCAATTGACTCATTTGTTACGTACATTTGCGTGGAACACCCATAGGCGATTGTAAAGCGTACACTATGTCCTTTTCCATTGCGGTTCCCCAATCACCCTTAGACTGCTATCTTGATGGGGAAATTCAGTCACTTATATAGTCATCGCATGGGCCATACCTACAAGCGCGTCCTACTAAAACTCAGCGGCGAAGCTTTAATGGGCGAACTAGCCTACGGCATTGATCCAAAAATAGTAGATGCCATCGCTAAAGAAATTGCCGCTACCGTTGAGCAAGGAATAGAAATTGCCGTTGTCGTGGGCGGTGGCAATATTTTTCGAGGAGTCAAAGGGGCCGCCTCTGGCATGGATCGGGCCACTGCTGATTATATTGGCATGCTGGCCACCGTCATGAA
>CALHGI010000182.1 GCA_938029995.1 uncultured cyanobacterium
CTCGGGAACAGCAACAGCTTTTGGAAATGCAAAATACGGCCCAGCGTTTGGAACGGGAGGCTGATATTTTGACGTCTACCCGTAATCATTTGGCTGCTCGTACTGCCCTAAAGGATATCCTGCCTGAGGATAGCCCTTCGTAGTTTTTTGGCTGGTTGTGGCCTCAACCTAAGAGATTGGGGTTTCAATCTGCTCATAGCTGCCAAAAATTTTTAAGCTGAGGGTGCAATTTTTGAGTAGCTGTAGAGCCGCTTGGGTATTCAGGTCATCTAAGCTTGCTTCAATATCGATGAAAAATCGATAGTCTCCCAATGCAATTTTGGTGGGGCGTGATTCAATGCGGCTCATATTGATGCCTTGGGTGGCAAATAGTTGTAGAGGCTTGAGCAGTGCTCCAGGCGTATTGTTGGGAAGTCTGAATGCCAAGGATGTGTGACTGCCTTGTTGCGTGTTGGATTGTCCCAGGACCCAAAATCGGGTGGCATTATCGGGATTATCGTTGATGGGGTCCGCTAGGGTTGGTATGTTATACAGCTTGGCGGCCCACAGTGGTGAAATCGCTGCTAGGGTCTCGTTATTGGCCAGCCGAGGTAGGGCTTCGGTGGTAGAGTTTGTGGCTACTTGAATAGCGTTGGGTAGGTTTGTTGCTAGCCATTTCTGGCATTGGCTTAGGGCTTGGGGATGGGAATATACCGTCTTAATAGTTTGGAGACTGGTGGCTTGGGTCAAGAGG
Source organism: uncultured cyanobacterium (assembly GCA_938029995.1). Lineage (GTDB taxonomy): Bacteria > Cyanobacteriota > Cyanobacteriia > Phormidesmidales > Phormidesmidaceae > Leptothoe. The sequence goes on from CALHGI010000182.1 coordinate 734, forward strand.
GCATGGTGAATGGGAATGACTAAATTATTTTGAATTTTTAAAGTGTCTGATTCCCACAGCATATCTAGGGTGTCGCGCACGCTGCCGCCAATGGAGTTTTCGATGGGAACTACGGCGGCATCGGCTTCACCGATGGCGGCGGCTTGAATGGCTTTGGTTATGGTGTTGTATGCCTTGAGGGTAGACGCTGTGTCATGGTGTGTCTTGAGCCAATGGGCATAGTTAGTGGCGGCCAGCTCAGAATAACTGCCTCGGGGACCTAGGTGAGCGATAGAAGTCATCTAGAAATATGTAGAGGCCATCCGTGGCCGCTGAAATAAAGGTGTTAGAGTTAGCATAATGGCTTTTGGAAAACCGCCATTGGAGTTTCGACATTCAAAGGACTAGGCTGAAACGCTGTTTAGAGCATGGGTATTATTCTGTATATGGTGCAGGGGTGAGATTTGGCTGAATGGTTCATTTTTATGCGTCACAGTCTGTAGAAATTGCCATATCCCCTGCCCCTGTGCCGATTAATCAGTATTTGAGTAATACTGAGCGTTTGGTGTATGCTCTGGCGGAGCCTAGTCAAATCAAAGTTTTAGGACGCAATCGGTTTCAGTTTAGTATGCGTCCTATTAAGTTTTTAATGCTGACGTTAGAACCGATTGCTGATGTGCAAATTTATCCGAATGAATGTGATGAAATAATTATTTATTCGGATTCTTGCCGATTGCGTCATCAGGCTGCCCTTAATCGTCGATTTTCATTTAAGTTGCGCGGGGGGCTGGCTGCCCGTCCTGATAATTCTGGGGTTTCGGGCAATGCTGAGTTAGATATTACGATTGATTTACCTGCGGCATTTCGGTTAACGCCTAAGTCATTACTAGAGTCGACGGGTAACGCTATTCTTAATGGCATTTTGATTGCGATTAAACAACGTTTACAGCGCCGACTGATCCATGAATATCGTGGGTGGACTAGCGGGGTGTTGGCATCGCTTAAATGAACGTCGATGGTACCTTGTGGGGCCTAGGGTTTGTAGGCCGGCTAGATGCTTGGGACTACCATAGCCTTTGTTGGATGCAAGGTCATAGCCTGGATAGCGCTGGGCTAATCGGATAATGAGTGTATCGCGCCAAACCTTGGCTAGGATACTGGCGGCTGCGATCGCAACCACTGACTGATCACCCTTAACCACTGTTTGCTGCTCAATCCCTAGGTCAGGAATCGGTTGATTGCCATCCACCAAGCATTGGTTCGGTTGAGGCGACAGGCGGACAACCGCCCGGTGCATGGCTTTTAGTGACGCCTGCAAGATATTGATCCGATCAATCTGACGCACGGATACCCAACCAATCTGAGTATCAATGGCAGCCGATTTAATCACCGCTACTAAACGTTGACGTTTTTTATGGGTGAGGGTCTTACTATCAGCCACCCCCTGCTGCTGCAGCCAACGCTCCATATCAGGCTGGAGGACTACAGCTGCAGCAACCACAGGTCCAAATAAGGCTCCCCGTCCAACCTCATCTACGCCAGCAGTCCTAACCATGGACTTAGCCAACCGTTGCTGACGAGCGACGACGACGACGACGACGAGTTACGGGTGCCGCTTCTTCTTCTGGCTGCTCAGACGCCTGCTCAGAGGTGTCTGTCTCCTCCCCCCCCATAGACGCATTAGACTCATCCGATGCATCCTCAACGACATCTACCGTTTCCACGGAGTCTACCCCGTCAGAGATACTTTCCTCAGCCTCATCTAGGGCTTGACTATGCTCAAAAGTATCGGCGGCTTCAGCCGTATCCGTCAAAGCAAGTTCAGGGACCTCTCCAGGTTTAATCACAGACACCAAGACATTTTTAGTATCTTTAATATCTTCCTGACTCAGAATTAATGGAGAAACTCCCATTTCTGCATAAATTCTCTGTTCATCCGGTGTGAGCGTTACCGTGATTACCTGAGGTGGTGTTTCTGGTTTGCGGCCACGACCACGGGTGCGCTTGCCACGGGCCGGAGTAGATTCCATGGCCCCCTGTTCCTCCCGTGGGTTTTCGGGAGATAAAACGGGGGTAGACCCCATGGGGCTAATACTATTACCGTTATTCGCCAACTTAGGCGGAGCAGCTGTTGGACGACCGCCCCTGGGATTCGGCGCCTCATTGCCACGACGGCGACGGCGACGGTTCCGCCCATTCCCCTTATCCTGATAGTCGGGATGATTCACCAAATCCAAAGACTTCAGACTTTGAGCTGGCTCTAAGCTTTCCGACGAGCGCTCTTGGCGAGCCCCTCGCGAGCTAGGCAGAGACACGACGCGATTGGTTACAGCCGATTGTTGTACCTCGACAGGGGCTTCCCCAGGCAGCTGTACAAGATGCCCTAAGCCGCCACAAGCATGACAAGGACAGCCAAATAACTCGTAAATATTCTGACCCTGGCGCTTTCTCGTTAATTCAACTAAGCCTAACTCAGATAGCTGAGAAATCTGAGGGCGAGACTTATCAGACTGCAGCGCTTTGCCAAAGTGCTCTAACACTTGCATTTGGTCGCGCCGAGACTCCATATCGATAAAATCGACTACGATGACGCCCGCCACATTCCGCAATCGCAACTGTCGGGCAATCTCGATGGCCGCCTCGCAGTTTGTCCAGAGCACGGTTTCCCTCGCAGTGGCTGAGCGAGTAAAGGAGCCAGAGTTAACATCAACCACCGTGAGAGCCTCGGTGGGCTCAATAATGATGTATCCCCCTGAGGGCAAATCAACCCTCGGTTTTAACGCTTCACGAATGGCTGCATTGACTCGAAAATATTCCAGAATTGAAGGAGACTCGGTACGATGGTGGTCGACCAATACGCCCACCGGTAAACGCCCGTCACTCCAGCTGGATAAATGCTGTTTAACCCGCTGCATGCCAATATCCGAGTCGGTCACAATGCGATTCACATCGGCATTGTAAACATCTCGTAATACTCGCTGAATGAAGTCATCGTCACGATTGAGTAAGGCGGGTGGACGGGTGGCCATGGCTTCTTGTTGAACCATATCCCAACGTTTTTGCAAGGTTTCCAAGTCTTCAATGATGGCCTCTTCAGATACCCCTTCAGCCTCGGTCCGTACCAGCAATCCCATGCCCGGCGGCTTAGTCAAAATACCTAAGGCGCGCAGCCGATGCCGCTCAGCCTCATTCCGAATTCGTCGGGACAGATTCACGCCCCGGCCATAGGGCATTAGAACCAGATAACGCCCTGGCAGGGTGATTTTGCCTGTCAGTCGTGGTCCCTTGTTGCCCGTAGGC
>CALHGI010000183.1 GCA_938029995.1 uncultured cyanobacterium
GGTCTGCTGACCGATTTGTATCAGCTGACCATGGCCGCCTGCTATGTGGGGGAAGGCCTGGATCAGAGGCGGGCGAGTTTTGAGCTATTTGTGCGGCGTCTGCCCCCAGGTTTTGGCTATCTGATTGCGGCGGGGCTGGCTTCAGCCCTGGACTATTTGGAAAATTTTCGTTTCACCCCTGAGCAGGTGGCCGCGTTAAAGGCGACGGATATTTTTGCGGGGGCCCCGGCTGAATTTTGGAGTTTGCTGGCTGGGGGGCGGTTTTCTGGAGATGTGTGGGCGGTGCCAGAAGGCACGGCCATCTATGCCAACGAGCCCATTGTGCGGGTGGAAGCACCCCTGTGGCAGGCCCAGATTGTGGAAACCTATTTGCTGAATACGATTAACTACCAAACCTTAATTGCGACGCGGGCGGCGAGGTTAAGGGATGTGGCGGGGCCAGAGGCCACCCTGTTAGAATTTGGCACTCGGCGGGCGTTTAGTCCCCAGGGGGCGCTGTGGGCGGCACGGGCGGCGTTGGCTGGGGGGATTGATGCGACGTCTAATGTGCTGGCGGCTCTAAAGTTGGGGCGTAAGCCGGTGGGGACCATGGCCCATGCCCTAGTGATGGCGATTTCGGCCTTGGAAGGGAGTGAGACAGATGCCTTTGAGGCGTTTCATCGCTACTTTCCTGGGGCTCCGCTGCTGATTGATACCTATGACACGGTGGCGGCGGCGAAACGGCTGGGGCAAGCGTCCCTGAAAAAATCGGGGCAAAAGCCGCCGCAAAAGTTGGCCGGTGTCCGGTTGGACTCGGGGGATCTGGTGGCCCTATCCCAGCAGGTGCGTCAAGAACTGCCGGGGGTCCCTATTTTTGCGAGTGGGGATCTAGATGAGCGGGAGATTCTGCGGCTGAAACAGGCTAAGGCCTGCATTGATGGCTATGGATTGGGGACAAAACTGGTGACTGGTAGTCCGGTGAATGGTGTGTATAAGCTGGTGGATATTGATGGTATTCCGGTGATGAAGGAGGCTAGTGGTAAGCTCACTTACCCAGGACGCAAGCAGATTTTTCGGACGGCGGCGGGGGATCGTTTAGGGTTAGCGACGGAAGAAACCCCAACGGAGGTGCCAACGGAAGCGCTGTTGATGCCCGTGATGCGCCACGGAGAACGGATAGAGGCTGGGGAAACCCTGGAGATGATTCGACAGCGGGCTACCCAGTCCGTGGCAAGCCTGCCCGATGCCGTTAGGGATGTGAATCATCCCGTAGTGCCCCAGGCAGAGATTTCGACCGCCCTACAGGCGCTGACTGATGGCACGCGCCGCAATCAACTCGTTACTGTTAATTAAGGCTTATGCACCATGAATAATTCACTTAACAGTTTGATGGGAGACGATTATGGATTTCGACTGCCCGTGAATATTCCGCCGGATAAGCCTATGCGGGTGGCTCTGTTTGGCACCAGTGCCGATCCCCCCCACAATGGTCATCGCAGTATTGTGGCCACCTTGGGCTATCAGTTTGACTATGTGGCGGTATGGGCTTCGGATAATCCTTGGAAAACAGGCCAATCGCCCATTGCGATGCGCATGGACATGTTGGGTTTAGCGATTGCCGATTTGCATATCCCCGGTCAAGCCAAGCTGCATCCGGAGCTGAGCCACCCCTATACGGCGGTTACCCTGGAGAGGGCGCGCCGACTATGGCCCCAGGCGGAATTTACCTTTGTGATTGGGGCGGATTTGGTCAAGCAGCTGCCCCGCTGGCATCGTTCGGCGGATGTGATCCGGTGGGCCAAAATTTTGGTCTTTCCCCGTCCGGGCTATGGGCTGAATGAGGAGGACTTGGTGGAGTTGAGGGCCCATGGCGCCCAGGTTGAGATCGCCACACCCCTCTCCCAACACCACATTTCCTCTAGCACCCTGCGTCAAGGCTATCCTTGCTCCAACGAGATTCCTGCCGTTGTACAAGCTTACATTCAACAAAATAATCTGTACCCATGCCCGGCAAACACTCCGACCACCCCCTAGCTGACTTTAAGGTTGGTATTGATAATGTCATTTTCTCGGTGGATACCGAGCAAAATCGGCTGTTGGTGCTCCTGGTGATGCGCCATGAAGAGCCATTTTTGGGCCAGTGGTCTCTACCGGGCACCCTCGTCCGCCAGGGCGAATCCCTGGAAAAAGCGTCTTACCGCATCCTCTCGGAAAAAATCCGTGCTAATAATCTCTATGTGGAGCAGCTTTATTCCTTTGGTGGCCCCCAGCGGGATCCCCGTGAAGCGGAAAATATCTACAATGTGCGCTATCTCTCGGTCAGTTATTTTGCCCTGGTGCGTTTTGCCGAAGCGGAGCTGATTGCCGATGGTGTGAGTGGCATTGCCTGGTATCCCCTGGCCCAGTTGCCCGATCTGGCTTTTGACCATCAAGAGATTCTCTCCTATGGCACCATGCGCCTGCGCAACAAGGTGAAGTATAGCCCCGTGGCCTTTGATGTATTGCCCGAGATGTTTACCCTGAGTGATTTATACCAGGTGTATACCACCATTTTGGGGGAGGACTTTTCTGATTATTCCAACTTTCGTACCCGTCTCCTGAAGCTGGGATTTTTAACGGATACGGGCATTAAGACTTCCCGTGGGGCAGGCCGCCCCGCTAGTCTTTATCGGTTTGATGCTGATGCGTTTGAACCGTTAAAAGATAAACCCATGGTGTTTGTGTAGACGTTATTGCTATTGGCATGTTTTGTCATGGCGGTGGGCGGTGCTCACGTTCTAAATCTTTTCTCTTATCTTTTTTCTTCCTATGAAACTTGCGATCGCACAGCTTAACCCCACCGTCGGTGATCTCACCGGCAATGGACAACAGATTGTTTCTGCCGCCAAACGGGCGGCGGAGCAAGGGGCACGTTTGTTACTCACCCCCGAACTCTCCCTCTGTGGCTATCCCCCCAGGGACCTGTTGCTGCGACCAGGATTTATCCAACAAATGCAGACTGTCCTCGAACAGGTGGCCCAGGATTTACCCCCTGGCTTAGTCGTCCTAGTGGGGTTAGCCCAGCCCAACCCTGGCGCCAACCAAAAGGGACAAAAACCTCTTTATAACAGTATGGCCCTGCTGGAAAACGGCACCATTACCGCCGTTTTCCATAAACGACTGCTCCCCACCTACGACGTATTTGACGAAGATCGCTATTTTGAATCAGGGACTGAGCCCAATCATTTTCACCTCACCCATGGCGATGGTTCCCTCCACATCGGTGTGACCATTTGTGAAGACCTGTGGAACGAAGATGGGTTTTGGGGGCAGCGGGCCTATGCGGTGAATCCGACGGCGGAGGTGGTCGCGGCGGGGGTGGACCTGGTGGTCAACCTATCGGCATCGCCGTTTACGGTGGGTAAACAACGGCTGCGGGAAAAACTGATTACCCACGCCGCTCGTCAGCACCGTTGCCCCATTGTGTATGTGAACCAAGTGGGTAGCAACGACGATCTAGTTTTTGATGGTTGTAGTGTGGCCATGGACCGTCAGGGTGCTGTTGTGAGCCGTAGCCATGGGTTTGAAGCCGGTGTCCAGCTGCTGGAGTATGACGTGAATCAACGGGATTTGAAGCCTGGAGCTCTCACCCCCCTCCTGGATACCGCCGAGGCGGAGATCTGGTCTGCCCTGGTGCTAGGGGTGAAAGACTACAGCCGGAAGTGTGGGTTTACCAAGGCGGTAGTGGGCCTGAGCGGCGGTATCGATTCGGCTTTGGTGGTTGCGATCGCAGCCGCGGCCCTCGGTCCCAACAATGTGCTCGGCGTCCTGATGCCCTCCCCCTACAGCTCTGACCATTCCATTGGCGACGCCGAGAAACTGGCCCATAACCTGGGCATCGCCACCCAGACATTGCCCATTGGGGAGCTGATGGCAGGCTACGACAATATCTTTCTCGATTTCTTTGCCGGTACCGACCCCGGCGTCACCGAAGAGAATCTCCAGTCCCGGATCCGGGGTAATTTACTCATGGCCATCGCCAACAAATTTGGCCATCTGCTGCTCTCCACCGGCAACAAATCTGAGATGGCTGTCGGTTACTGCACCCTCTATGGCGACATGAATGGCGGTCTTGCCGTGATTGCCGATGTCCCTAAAACCAAGGTTTACAGCCTATGTCACTGGTTAAACTACAGTGCCCAAACCGGGACTCCCCTGGGGCTGATAGAACAGACGGGCCAATCCGAGATTATCCCCAACCATATTCTCACCAAACCCCCCAGTGCCGAGCTCCGTCCGGACCAAGTAGACCAAGACTCTCTTCCTGCCTACGCTATTCTCGACGACATCCTAGAGCGGCTAATCCAACACCACCAGTCGGCCACCGATATCGTTGCCGCAGGCCACGACCCCAAAGTGGTTAAAAAAATTGTTCATCTCCTCACCCGGGCCGAATTCAAACGCCGACAGGCTCCCCCAGTGCTCAAGGTCACCGATCGGGCCTTTGGCCTAGGCTGGCGCATGCCCATCGCAAGCCGATGGCCCATCGCAAATCGATAGGCCATCGACCCCGCTTAGGCCCGATAGTTCGCTTAGGCCCGATAGTCCGCCAACGGGCTTGTTGCTAGCGATAGCCCACCGCTAGCAACAGGTGCTGAATTCGTGACCCCTGCCCTTACTGACGGGGGGCTGTTGTCCACGGACGATAGCCAGCGCGGACACATTGCGTTAGGGCCTGATCCACCGCCAACTCAGCCTCATAACTAAGGTCCACAACGCACACACCATAGCGCTCAGGCAACACACTGCGGCTGCAGTGCTCTAACGCATTGACCGAAGGCTGTTCCAACAGAGCGCTGTGAATATCCAAGGTGCAGGTGGCCACTTCATCCGGGCGGCGGGAGCGCTCACAACCCTCTAACGCATCTTCAGCACCAATGCCCGTTTCCTGGCTCACATCCACCACACATGCACCCAATGTGCCTGGGAAGCGAGCCCCGGCACAGCTGGCCGCTGCGGCTGATGTCCCTAATCCAGATGCCGTTAAATCCACGACACATTGGCCATAGTTAGCGTCATCTAGCCCATAGCTGGGCATGGCCCCCAGGGATACCGTGGCCACCCCGATGGCCACCGGTGCCAACCATGAACGACCAATGTTACGACAGGCAACAAAAATATGAGTCATCTTAATCATTTTCAATAGGTCTAATGGGACAAATATTTCTACATGGCATTAGATGCATCTCAACCGCTGCGAAATCTACTGTGCTGTAGTTCACAAACGGCCTACCCTTGCATGGTAGTCGCTGGGCAACGTTTGTCCATATCCAGAACTGACAGAGTGCCCTAGAGGGCAAGACAAGTCTTCCCTTGGACGTGGCTTAGGACAGCGGTATTTTTGTAATCATTGCCCTTTGAAACCCTGATCTAATCTACAGTGAATAAGTGATAAAACACGAGCTGATGATGGGTTAGAAGCAGGTTGTATCTATTTCTATCAACGCTGGAAATCAGTAACGATACCCATAATAATTGCACAAACGATCTAGAGGGTCTTTAACATGCATCTGAGTGAAATCACCCACCCTAACCAGTTGCATGGCTTGTCTGTGAAACAGTTAGAAGCCATTGCCCAGGAAATTCGAGAAAAGCATCTACAAACAGTAGCAGCTAGTGGCGGACATTTAGGGCCAGGTCTAGGTGTAGTAGAACTCACCCTGGGCCTCTATCAAACCCTTGATCTAGATCGTGACAAGGTCACCTGGGATGTGGGCCACCAAGCCTATCCCCATAAGTTGATTACAGGCCGCTACAACGATTTTGATTCCCTACGCCAAAAAGGTGGCGTAGCGGGCTATCTCAAACGCTGTGAAAGCAAATTTGACCATTTTGGCGCAGGTCATGCGTCCACGAGCATTTCCGCCGCCCTAGGCATGGCCATTGCCCGCGATCTCCAGGGTGATGACTATAAGGTCGCGGCCATTATTGGCGACGGTGCCCTCACCGGGGGCATGGCCCTCGAAGCCATTAACCATGCCGGTCATTTGCCCGATACCAATTTGGTGGTGGTGCTCAATGACAATGAAATGTCCATTTCCCCCAATGTGGGTGCCATTCCCCGCTACCTCAATAAGATTCGCCTGAGCCCCCCCATGCAGTTCCTCAGCGATAACTTGGAGGAACAGCTCAAGCAAATCCCGTTCGTTGGTGATTCGTTTACCCCAGAACTAGATCGGGTCAAGGAGGGCATGAAACGCCTGGCCATGTCCAAAGTGGGAGCCGTCTTCGAAGAACTGGGCTTTACCTACATGGGCCCTGTGGACGGCCATAATTTGGCTGAGTTGATCAACATTTTCAAAGAAGCTCACGCCAAAGGCGGTCCGGTCCTAGTCCATGTCTCTACGATCAAAGGCAAAGGCTATGAGATCGCCGAGAAGGATCAGGTGGGATACCACGCCCAGTCACCCTTTAACCTCACCACCGGCAAAGGCTATCCATCGAACAAACCCACCCCGCCCAAATATGCCAAGGTGTTTGCCGAAACCTTGATCAAGCTGGCGGAAAATAATCCCAAAATTGTTGGCATTACAGCGGCTATGGCCACCGGCACCTGTCTGGATAAACTTCAGGCTGCCCTGCCCAAGCAGTACATAGATGTGGGCATCGCCGAGCAACACGCAGTGACCTTGGCGGCCGGGCTAGCCTGTGAAAATATGCGTCCCGTGGCCGCCATCTACTCTACGTTTCTTCAGCGGGCCTATGACCAGATTGTCCACGACGTCTGTATTCAAAATCTACCGGTATTTTTCTGCCTTGATCGGGCGGGCATTGTGGGCGCCGATGGTCCCACCCACCAGGGTATGTACGATATTTCCTACCTACGCTCCATCCCCAATATGGTGGTGATGGCCCCCAAGGATGAGGCCGAACTACAGAAGATGGTGGTGACGGGCATTGAATATACCGATGGCCCCATCGCGGTCCGCTATCCCCGTGGCAGTGGCTATGGTGCTCCCTTGATGGAAGAAGGCTGGGAGGCTCTACCCATTGGTAAAGGTGAAGTGCTGCGCCAGG
>CALHGI010000184.1 GCA_938029995.1 uncultured cyanobacterium
AGCTTTAGGGTAAAATTCTTCTCAAACGGTGCGATCTCATCATCTAATGGAACCGTACTACCATCATCCACCACAATGACCTCAAAACGATCGCTGGGATAGTCTATCTGGGCGATACTTTGCAGACATTGTTTCAACCGAGCTGGGCGATTGTAAGTCGGAATGATAATAGTGAACTCAAGGGTTGTCGGGTGCATAGCTTAATCGTCTTTCTGAGCCAGATATAGATAAAAATTCTCTTGAGGGACGATTGACTGATCAAATGTGGCGAGCTGTTTAAACTGCATGTCTATAGCATTTTCCAGTTCAAACGTAGTCATCGGTTGAGTAAGTACTAATACCATTGCATGAATTTGATCAGCCTCAACTTTCGCCTCTATTGATTGGAATAAGGCTGTATTATCTACAAATTTACTGGGAGTTTTGGTCCAAAAAGTCCCCAAAGTCTGGGAATCAAGATAATAAATCGGCATGTCTAGATAGCCTGAAATCACTGACGTATAGGCAAAGTGATCACCTGCAATCAATAAATCTGTTAGAGAATGTGTTCTGATAAACTCTGCTGCCGCCTTGCCAGAGGAGAAAGAATGTACGTACTCTATGCCCATGGCGTGAATCCCCGCAAATGCCTGAGCGGACAATAAGACGGACAAGAATAAACTAAAAAGTGGACTTTTTTTTCTAGGTGGCCGACTTATATGTTGATCCTCAGGGAGGTTAGATCGCTTGTAAAGCCAAGCACAGAGGATAAAAACGATAAAGAAATAGCCATCATGTCGAAGGATAGTATTTTGATGAATAAAGAACTGAAATAGAAAAATTATTAACGTTCCAAAAATATAGGTTCCCAATACAGCTGGTTTACGAGAAAAGAAATATGCAGCTAGGGAAAATAGTATAATAGAGAAAATAATTGCAATCAATTCTTCAAGTAAGCTTATGGAAAAGCTATCTAGAAAAACATTGTTAGTCAGAATATTTCGATTCCAGAAATTTAACTGAAATAATGGAGGTATTGGAACATAACTTTTCCAAATACTCGTTATTGTATTGCCTAGTCGAATGACGTCTTCGTAGTCAATTAAGTTTGTATTGACGAATTCAGAAGTTACCGGGAGATGATTAGTAGATGTTATTTTTAGCTGATCTAACCAGGTCTGATTAGCCAGAATAGGCAGTTTTACCCGTGCAATTTGCCAAGCTGAAATTAGCCAACCTCCACTCAATAAAATCAAGCTAGCAGGTCTGCCTAAAGGGTTTTTTCGTTTGGTTTTTGAAGCCTCAATAAGCTCTTCAAGAATTATGAAAAAGACCAATGTTATGCTAAGAAGGAAACCATAGGCATTCGCATTCGCCATTAAAGCTAAGAGCAGTGAAAGAATAAGATACTGTTTTCTAAATCGATTATAGATCGTACAAAATAGGAAGGATAATAAAACGGTTAGGCCATAGCTTCTACTAATGACAACGTATTCATAAAAAATAAAGTAACTGAGTGAAAGCAAAAATTTATGAATTATTGAGAATGGAGAGTATCTCACCACCAAGTAGACAGACCCTAATGCTATTCCCCAATGAAACAGCTGCATAATCAAGGGATTATGGGTTATCTGACTTAATGCGTATAGACAAAGGTGCCATAGGGCTGGATGGCCCTCATATTGCATATTTTGAATAAGTTCGAAAATTGAGCCGCTATGCCTAGCTAACATCCAAGCTTGTAGTTCATCTCTCCACATTTCGTGTCTGAGGATGCCGAACAAGCTAAACAGAGCAAACCCTAGGAAAATTATCGTCTCAGTAAGATCGGTTTTATGGCGATAACGTATTTGCATTGAAGAAAGACTTGTATCAGAGGGTTAAATAAGTGATTCCCATGGGTGATTAGATGTCGAGGTCCCTATGCGGCAAGGGCCTTTGCCATTACCTAAACTAGAGCTAAGGGGCAACAGAAAAGGCTTTAAAGGATCTCAGATTATGCGCTTACCTCTACCAAGCCTTAAATCCTAAAATGCTAGATCCCTTGCCCAGAGATAGTTTAGCCGCCTTCGATATCTTTACGGGTTTCAGCAGATTGCTCCCTAATTTTCTGATGTGGCGACGGTGAGTCATAGGATGTTAGGTTGATTTCCAACATCTCATTTGCCAACATTTGTAAGATGGTTAGATGGGAGAATCGTGGTCGATTCTGACCGATTTAAGGCTTGCGAGTTTGAGATCGGGCTAACTGTTTGGGGTCTTTTTCGTTGATGCCAGTCCTCTTGGGTAAACTCCTCATGGTAAGACCGTTCAGTATTCACATCCCAAAGTTCATGGGCTTCACCCAAAATATTTTTAGCCGCTAGCAACGCCGTCAACATCGAGTGATCTTGATTGTTATAACGATGCATGCCGTTGCGCCCAACGGTTTGCAAATTTTCAAATGTTGAGAGGTAATCTTGTAGCACTTTTAAATGCTTGCGATAATTCCCGTCATACACTGGATACGCTTTACGTTGGCGAATCACACAGCCATCTTGAATATTTTTAGACCTAACCCCTAACCCCAGTTTGACAATTTCCTCAGAAGCTAACTTAATGAGTTCAGAGTCTGACAACTCCCATAAATCATCCCCTTCGCTACAGAAGTACTCCATGCCCAAACAGGTTTTTCTGGCATCTGGCACCATGGCAATACTCCAATTCTTAAAGTTTTGAATGCGCCCAACCTTAAACTCAGGACTGTGGATATAGAGCCAGTTATCAGGAAAAATGTGGGTTTGATCAATAATTAGTGAGACGATTAGAAAATCTCGATATTTGAGACCTCGGGCTGCTTCTAGTACGTAATCGGGGGGGGCTGGTTCAAGGCGATGGACTAAGGCCGTTATGGGCATGGAATTGATAAAGTGATCGCCTGCTAGCTCTAGGGTGCGCGGTTCTGGCAAATGCTGCTTGGCAATGACTTTGGTGATCCGATTTCCCTGATGTTCCAGGCGCAGTACCTCGGTATGCAGACATACTGGAGAGCCATGGGTATTTAATAGGTCTTGGCATTTTTCCCACATCATACCGGGACCTAATCGAGGATAGTCAAACATCTTAATTAGGCTTTTGGCCTTATTTCCTCCAAACAGTGCGTTGATCACCGCCTGTTTTAGGGACATATTTTTAATTCGCTGGGCGGCCCAATCAGCTTGGATTTGATTACAGGGAATTCCCCATACTTTTTCAGTATAAGTTTTGAAGAAAATGCGGTATAGCCGCGCACCGAAACAATCGGTTACCCAGTCTTCAAAGGTTTCGGCTTTGAGCTCAGGATTGAGCTTGCCTTTGAGTTTAGCTTTGAGGTAGCTAATAAGAATTAGGACGCTTTGAATAAATCCCAGGTTTTTAAGCGTTTTGAATAGGGAAATCGGATAATCATAGAATTTGCCATCATAATAAATGCGCGACAACCTGGGCACCTGAATAAATTCATTACCCAAAATCTCTTTCCAGATGGCTTCAACCTCGCCTACCTTGGTAAAAAAACGATGGCCACCAATGTCAAAGCGGTATCCTTTATAGGTTTCCGTACGGGAAATGCCGCCTACTT
>CALHGI010000185.1 GCA_938029995.1 uncultured cyanobacterium
GACCGCCTGAACCGTGGCCCCAAAGCTGTCATAGTCAGTCCATACTTAAACACTAGTACGTTTGGATATGTGGGTTGTCCCAATCCTAAAAGAACCGACGAACTCACCCTACGAGCCAATACCTTTCATGACCACACACAATCACTTGAAGCCACGCTGAGGTTAGCCCTCAATCCCTGAAGGCTGCGCTAATGATTGACCATGCAGAAAGTCTTTGAATATCGACAGATAGGTTGTGGCATCTTCCAGCATGGGAAAATGGCCTGTTTCTGGTACTTCCACATATTCGATGTTGGGATTCAAAGAGGCAGCCTGACGCCCTAATTCCGCCGGGGTAATTCTGTCGTATTGCCCAGATATGAGCAATGTCGGCACACTAATGTCGGAAAACGCGCGAGGCATTGCCTCCGTCGCATGTTTACTTACCGAGGCCTTTAAGGTCCCTAGGGCCGTCGCTGGATCCGCTTGCAAGAAATCCTTTAGGAATACCTCTTTATCGGCGTAGGGAATTTGCCCTTTTAGAAACCGCGACATGAATATTTGAGGAGCCAAAGGAATACGGCTCAACCAAGATGGTCGAAACATCACCACGTAACCACCAAACTGGTGAAAAGCTTTGAAAGCCAGCTCGTCATACTCAAAGGACCCATTGCAGGTAAGAATAGCCCGATTTACCCGATGGGGAAAGCGACTAAGAAAATACAAAGCCACCGAAGCCCCCATGGAGTGGGCGCTAATAAATACACGATCTAACTTTAGTGTCGTCAGTAAGCATTCAAGATCATCCGCAAAACTCTCTAGCGCCCCCAGAGCAGGCGTCGTGTCCTGAGCAGCTGAAGAACGACCAAACCCGCGTAAATCATATAGTAAGCAGTCAAAATCCTGCTTCATTACTTGGGCTATACGTTCCCAATATCGAGCTGAACCACCCCAACCATGTAAAAAAACAAGGGTAGGACGGTTCCCTTGAGGACCATCACAAATCCATTCGTAGTAATGATCTACTCCGTTGAGCGTTACGGAAGCCATGGCACCCCCTTCAGAACAGCAACATCATCTATAGAATCCCACCTAGGGAAACTAAACTGGATAATGCTCGGTTTTAATTAAACCTTGCTCTCGTATAGAACGTCAGACTTGTTACTAAGCAAACCTGAAGGTGGCAACTTAATGGAATCTAAGCAGATTCTGGCTTAGGTAATGATGAAGGGTGCATTAGAAGCTCAGCGGTAGAACGTTTTTCCACCATGTCTCGAGTAATTTGAAATCGCTTCATATCCTTCCTTGAAGGCAACTCATACATAATATCCAGCATAATTTCCTCAATAATACTGCGCAGAGCCCTTGCGCCCGTCTTACGACGGTATCCTTCCTGGGCAATCGCTCGAATAGCGTCCGGTTTAAACTCCAAGCTCACACTATCCATCAGCATCAGTTTTTGGAATTGCTTGATCAGAGCATTTTTAGGCTCTGTCAAAATAGCCATCAACGCATCTTCATCCAGATGATTTAGCACTGAAATTGCAGGAATTCGGCCAATAAATTCAGGAATCATCCCAAACTTAACAATGTCATCAGCCTCCAAATCCTTTAATACATCAGCCGTTCGATGATCACGATTGAACTGAGTCTGATTATCTGCAGAGCCCTGTACAAAGCCCATAGACTTTTTACCAATCCGCTGCTCGATAATTTTGTCCAGCCCAACAAAGGCGCCACCACAGATAAACAAAATATTGCTAGTGTCAATCTGGATACAGTCTTGATAGGGGTGTTTGCGACCGCCCTGGGGGGGAACATTGGCCACCGTACCCTCTAGCATCTTGAGCAGGGCTTGCTGTACGCCCTCCCCAGAGACATCCCGAGTAATCGATGGATTCTCACTTTTGCGAGCAATCTTATCAATTTCATCGATATAGATAATGCCCCGTTGAGCTTCTTCAACGTCCAGGTCTGCGACCTGCAAAAGCCGCAGTAAAATGTTCTCAACATCTTCCCCTACATAACCAGCTTCGGTCAAAGTCGTTGCATCAGCGACAGCAAAGGGTACATCTAAAATTTTGGCCAAGGTTTGAGCTAACAGAGTTTTGCCTGATCCCGTTGGACCAATTAATAAAATATTCGTTTTTTGCAGCTCTACACTATCTTCCCCTGGATCACCGCCTGACTGAACGTAGCTCAGGCGTTTGTAATGGTTATAGACCGCTACAGATAGTACTTTTTTAGCCTCAGTTTGGCCAATCACATGCTCGTCCAAATAGGACTTAATATCCCGAGGCTTAGGGATTTGACTGAGGGAAATATGGGAGGGCGATTTACGACCACGCTCAGGGGGTTGCTCCCTACGAGGGGCCGGGGGAGTAACGGCAGAACTAGAGTCAAAAAGTTCTTCGTCTAAGATTTCGTTGCAAAGGTCAACACACTCGTCACAGATATAAACTCCTGGACCAGCAATTAGCTTTCGCACCTGTTCCTGAGACTTACCGCAAAAGGAACATTTAAGATGGGAGTCATACTTAGACATATTTGCCCTAACCTAGTGCGTTGACATCAAATCGGCAGCAGTATCTCGAGAAATCACGGTGTCAATCAAACCATAATCAGCAGCATCAGCGGCAGACATAAAGAAATCCCGCTCGGTATCTTCTGCTATCTTGTCCAAAGGCTGCCCAGTGTGACCAGCCAATAACTCATTTAACCGTTGCTTTAAATATAAGATTTCTCGAGCTTGGATCTCGATATCAACCGCTTGCCCTTGAGCGCCACCCAGGGGTTGGTGAATCATGATACGAGAGCTTGGCAAGGCCATGCGTTTCCCCTTAGCCCCACCAGATAGCAAAAACGCCCCCATACTAGCAGCTAATCCAAAGCAGATGGTTACGACATCTGGACGAATCTGCTGCATCGTATCGTAGATAGCCATGCCAGCTGTAATTGAGCCCCCTGGAGAATTGATATAAATCTGAACATCTTTCTCAGGGTCTTCAGCGTCTAAATATAATAGCTGAGCCACAATAGAGTCAGCTAAGGTATCGTCTACACCACTGCCCAGGAAAACAATCCGCTCCCTAAGGAGCCGCGAGTAAATATCAAAAGCTCGTTCGCCACGTCCCGACTGTTCTAAAACTACGGGCAACATATTGCTTGCTCCGTCATTACCATCAGAAAACGTAGAACCGGACAGCGCTGGTATCTTTGTACTGTGGCAAGGATGAAACATTGATGAATACATATACTATCTGACCGTATGCCTTTACATTATGCACTGTCCCTTATCTAGACTATCTGTAAGGAACGGCCCCCATACTCTAGCGAAAACCGACCAATTTCAACAGTAACTCAAGGGATTTTTTGCAATCTTCCGTCAGCTCCTGCATACACGAAACAACTCAAGCCCCTTGGGAAGTGGCGCAACCTCTTCCTAGAAACCTTTTATCCTTCAAAGAATTTGATCGGATTTGGTGGAGCGAAACCAATAACGCTCTTAAAGTAGGCCTGATGCATGCCCCTAAGTTTTAGACATAAACACCAGGCCCCCGGAAACTATTCTTCCTCAGCACCTGCTCCAGCGTCACTCTCCTCTTCCTGGCTAAGGCTACCTTCGGGCACCAACTCGACAGTTGCATTTTCAGCTAACCAAGTCAGGATGGTTTCCTTGAGCAGATCTTCGTTTACAACCTGCTTCAAACGGTCTTGATCAATTTTGGCCGGATCTTCAACTTCAGCCATCATCTCTTTCATGCGAGTTGCAACAGCTTCATCCTCAACGCTGATAGACTCCTGCTTTGCCACTTCGCCTAAGGCCAGGGTGCGTCGTAAACGGTCAGTTGCCTCAGGTTTGGCATTATTGCGCATATTTTCGACTAGCTCTTTAGTCAAAAACTTATTAATGTCAATACCCTGATTAGACAGCTGCATCACAGTCTGAGTAACAATATGATCGACCTCACGCTGCAGCAGGGTCTTA
>CALHGI010000186.1 GCA_938029995.1 uncultured cyanobacterium
TGGGCATCCCCACCTGGGGGACCCCCAGACCCATCCCTATGGCAATGGGGCTATCCTGTGGTTTCAGACCGATGCATTGGATGCTGCGATCGCAAGAATCCGTGCCCTAGGCGCCACCATCCTGGAGGAACCCAAGGTGAATCCTAATGCAGGCCACTGGGAGATTTGGCTGCAAGATCCAGATGGCTATGTCGTTGTTATGGCAGGTCCTAGGGACCAGATGCCTTAGCCAAGCCGCTCTGTTTCAGGCTCTTTCGGAACGGCCACTGCATTGATTAGGCAACTTCCGGCGTGGACAGATGGCCCTGGAGCCATCCATAGCCCACTTCAAACCCCGCCCCAATGACACAACACAATAGGGTGACCAATAAAAACCTGGGCCAATAGGACGGCAACAGGTCCACGGTTAGGGGCCATAGCACCAGATAAATGTTCATATGGGTCAAGTAGATGCCATAGGAATATTGACCCGTTACTTTGGCCAGGGAGCCCAGGCTTAGCAGCTTAAATTGTGAGAGGCACACCAGGCCGCAAAATAGACCCAGGGCAATTAACCCATCATCCAAAATCCTTAAAATTCCATAGTCTGACCACTTACAGGCGAGGCCTGCCAAAAAACAGAAGAGATTTATCCCTAAAAACCGAGGTTGAAACAACAAAGCCATCAACCCGCGATCCCCTACTCCCCGTTTCCACGGTGCCTCATCCACCGATTGCAGGGCGCTAATGGCAATGTAGATGCCCAATGTAAACTCGAACAGTCTGGCTGGAAATAGGTCAAAGGCAAGACTTCTCCACACATTATCCAAGGGAGCCAGGACACATATCCCTCGATAGATTAGGGAAACCCCTAGGGAACGCATTAATAGGGTTGACCAGCCCCACCGCTGCCCCAGCCCGATCAACCCTGGAAAAATTAGATACAGCTGTAACGCTAAGCCCACATACCACCAGGCACCATTCAAAAAGTAGTAATAGTCTGGCATCAGGTTGCGCACCGTGGTGATGGTGGCGAGAAAAGCGCCCAGCACCGCCATACTCCCCTGCTCCCAAATTCCTCCACCAAAGGGAGCCCAAGCCGGGTGAATCAAATACAGTACGGTTGCAAGTGCAATGGAGGTCCAAAAAAGAGGGAAAATGCGAAAAACCCGCTTGCGCCAAAATTCCAGTAAAGAGATTGTTCCTATGCCCTGACGGCCATGGTGTTTCCACCAGGAAGCGGTTAAGCCAAATCCGCTAATAATCAGGAAAATACTCACCCCCGTATCCCCGGCTGCAATGAATAACTCCAGTGCCGATTCTGAGAGAGCTTTTACCCTTCCCTGGGACAGAGAGAGCATGATGTCGGGCCGGTAGTCTTTGGTATTGCCCAACAGGTGGTACATGACAATCCAAACGATGGCCCATCCCCGGAGAATTGGCAGGCTACGGCTGATGGCGGTATAGGGATTTTGAGCATGACCCACGTTGATTTGGCCCTTTAAGGAGAGGTGCGCTGTCTGGCTGGTTTAAGCATGGTTCGCCAAACCGCAATTGGTGCGTCAGGTTAGCCGTTGTCACTAAAGATATTCGCGGATATCCATTGCATGACTAACCTGACAGGTGTGATATGACCCTCTCGTCAATTTGCCCAAATCCTAAGGTCCGACAACAGTAGACCACTACGTCAGTAGACCACTACGTCCTGCCCTCGGCGTTCCCTATGTTTCGGGTCAATGGCCTGGGTACAGGAAGAACCAGGCGCCGCAAATAATGGCGAATATGGCCAGCAGCACCCAGAGGAGCACATAGTTCCGTGGCTTGGGGGGAGGGGCGTCTGAGATCGCAACCTTGGCCACCTGACAATCGCCGACACTATATCCCTCGCCCGGCTGTAGCGTTACCACCACCGTTTCATCCCCTTCACATGCGATCGCATCCGCCAAAGGCGTCACCTCAATACAGGCTTCCGTGTCCCCTTTCTCTAGGGTCACACTGCGATTAATTGACCTATAGTCCGTACCTTCCGTAGCCGTTCCGCCCACGGTATAACAAATCACCGTATCCTGCATTACAGGCTCATTGGCACAAATCAAAACCTTCCCGGTATCGACGCACACTTCGCCCTTCTGTGGCTCAGCTGCCTGAGGATCGGGAGATTTAAGGCAAATCACCGCAGCGGGCTTTAACAACAGCGAGGTATCAATTCGAAAATGAGAGCGTGTTGTGTGGCGCTCTGCAAAAAATAGCTCAAAGGCATAGTTTTTTCCCTTTTCTAAAATCAGGGTTTCACCGGACGGCAAGGTCCTATGTAGCTGGCTGCCTCCATCCGTAATCGTTAGATCGATAACATCCGTCAGGGAACCGTGTACTCCCCCCAAATCAATCACCAGTTTGCCATCAATAAACACCCACAGGTCGTCATCCCCGGTAAATGTGAATTGTTCATGACCCTGGTAGGTAAACTCGGAATGAATTTCGTAGGTGAAGTGATAGTTGTGACTCCGCCCTTCATTCCCAAACAGCTGATCATCAATGGGGAAGAACTCCAGGTTCTCATAGGTGAAAATACCATCGCCGTTGTCGTCTAAGACAATGTCTAAGGACTTACCCTGGTTAATGGTCTCAACATCCCGAAACCATTGGTCAAAACTCTCCTTCCCCGTTGTTGTTTTACCCTTACCACCCTTGTATACGGGCTTGCGGTCCACCCCTAGTAAGGGATTGACAATATTTTTTTCGGGGGCAATTACATGCTCAAAATCAGCATGGCTATCTTTAAAGTCACGAATTTTTCCAGACAATGTGATCTGTGGCACGGTAGGTTCCTTGAGTTGAATAAGTAGGTGACTTTTCATACAGCGGCACCCTCAAATTTTCCAGATGGTACCTAGGCAAATTTGCCCACAAAGCTCCCCTTTTAACCGGCAAATACTACAATCTGTAGTTTATTTTTTAGTTTGTCCCTTGCCCCTATCCCCTGCCCCTAAAGGTATTCAGAGCTATCAACGGCATTGACTCGCCTGCCCCATGCCCTATCGCGCCATTCCATGGAGCCATGGCAACGTTCCCCTGGTATCCCCATGGACATCATTAACTTTGGCAAATCGGCTAAAAACAATTTCAGATAACAGCACATGTACGGTGGAAATATTTTAGGAACAGATTTAGGGGGAGCTGCGGTGAAAATGCCCAATCAAAGGGGCCCATGCCCCTGCTTGGGAGGGCAGACCGATGGATCTATCTGGATTTTTGAACCTAGAAACCGATCGGTCTTTTTTGAGATACTATGGCCATGGGGCCAATACCCATCCCCCTATCCCCCAATACCGTGTCTAAAGCCCAGGCGACTAAGGAACATATCATCCAGCAGGCGGCCGTTGTCTTTAATCAGCAGGGCTACGCTGGCACATCCATGGCCGACATTATGCAGGCAACGGGGCTAAAGAAAGGAGGTATCTATAACCATTTCAAGGGCAAAGATGAGTTGGCCCTAGCGGCTTTTGACTATGCCGTTAGCCAGGTGGTGGCGCAGTACCAACTGGCGTTTCGTGGCAAACGGCATGCCATAGCCAGGCTCCAGGCGATGGTTGAAACCTTTTGCTGCATGGTGGACTCACCGGCGGTTAAA
>CALHGI010000187.1 GCA_938029995.1 uncultured cyanobacterium
GACCGGGTGCTCAAGGTAGAAGAATACCGGCAGGTGCATAAGGATACCAATAGTCTGCGGCGGTATGCTGAAGCCCAAGTAGAATTGCGTAAAAGCCAGCTGCTGCAGTATGGCGATCAGCTGCAATCTTGGGATGAACTACAGGCACGCCATGCCAGTATTATTCAGGAGATTGCTGTTGGCGAGCAACAGCGGGCGCGTTTACAACAAGATTTGGAGCAGTTAGAGGGCCAAAAACAATCCTTGTCTGCCCAGACGCAGAAAATTCAATCTTTACAGCAGCAGAAACAACAATTAGATCTACAGCTTGAGGCAAAGCAGCAGGCTTATCAAGTCACGGGGGAGAGCCGGTCGAGGGCGCAGCAGGCTAAGGAACTATGCGAGGCTCATGCCACTGCCCATCGTTGTTTTTTGGACGTTGAACAGGGTCTAAAAAAACTGACCCAAAAAAATCAGCAGCGCCAACAACTATTGCGCCAGCAGCAGCAACAGCAACGCAGTCTTGATCAGCAAGCGACGACCATGGCTCGTTTGCAGGTTCAACTGGAGCAGCGGGAGTCGTGCCAAAAACAGATTACGGATTTAGCGGCGTCCTGTGACCAACAGGATCAGTTGATGGCTGAACGTCTTGAGGTTGTTCACCAGCAGCAGAGTTTGGCTGAACTCAAGGTGCGCCGTCAAGGCTGTCACGACAATGTGACTCGGCTCCAGCGGGAGCTGCAACAGTCCCAACGTGATCTTCAGGCTCTGGATACTTTGCAAAGTAGTGTAGACAGCATTCCTAGCTTGGAACAGCAGCAGCAGCGCTGGCAGCAGCAGCTAAGTCGGGTGGAGGCCGCTCAACAGTTTCAAGGGGAACTCCATCAGTTAGTCACTAGCCACCGTCTCCAATCCACGGCCTATGACCAGCAGGTAACGGCTGCTTTGGCTGCCCTGGGTAATCTGCAACAAAGTTTACCCCTCCTGTCTAATGACGTGATTGGTCAGTTGAAAACTGCGATCGCAACTGGCCAATCCCTGAGTCAATCTACATTGGCCGCCCTCGAGAGTATTCTGAACGATCTTTCCGCCCAGGTGGATGTTGCCCAGCTCAAACGCAATTTGAGCCAGGGACAGACTGAGTTAACCAAGGCCTATGGGAACCAAGCCCAGTTGGGCAACCGCCCTCGGCTACAGCAGCACCAGACTGAACTGATGGCCCAGCAGCAAACGTTGCAGGCCGATATTACCCAGCTGGACCAGCAGCTAACCCAAATGGAAGTTATGGGCCAGCGACTCAAGGAACTCGAGGAAGCCATCGCCGCTTTGGGTGATCCTAAGGGGCGGCGACGTGTTTTGACTGATCAGCTGCAAACCATGGCCAATGAGGCGGCTGAGTATGAGCGTCTGCGCACTGAGCGCGAAACCCAAGCAACCGCCCTAGCGGCTCTCACTAGCCAGCTAGCTAACTTTGCTGACTTAGATGAGGAAATTTCTCAACAGCAGCGACTCCGGCAGGAGCATCAGCCTGGCTATCTGATTTATCTCCAGAATGAGAAAGATGCCCAGAAACTAGACCAGCTGACCCATGATTTGACGACTGCAGCCCAGGTAATTGAAGATCTCACTCAGCGGCAAATAGAGCTGGGTGCTCAGTTACAAAAACTGTTGGCGGACTTTGATCCGGCTGTGTTGCAGGGGGTCGAACAGCGATATGGGGAGATCAAGACCCAGTGTGATCTGATTACCGGTAGCCTGCCCCAACAAAATAAGCTGCGGGCTGAACTGGCCAGTCAGATTGATGCCCTCAAACAAGTGGCCGAAAAACGAGACCAGATTCAGATTGAGATCAAACAAAAAGAACGGGTAAAACGCTTTATTAACTTTGCCCGTAAGGCCTATAAAGAAGCCGGACCCCGCATCACTGAGCGCTACGTTCAAGGCATATCTCAAGAGGCTGATCGCTTATTTCGTGAGCTATTGAACCGGCCTAATGTGGCCCTTGAGTGGACTCGGGACTATGAAATTTTGGTGCAAGAAGGCGGCAACACTCGACGTTTTCTCAATTTGTCTGGGGGTGAGCAAATGTGTGCTGCCCTGGCGGTGCGTTTAGCGCTGCTAAAAGTTTTAGCTGATATTGATATCGCCTTTTTTGATGAACCCACCACCAATATGGACCGTCCCCGTCGAGAGAGTCTGGCAGAAGCCATAGCGCGTTTGAAAACCTTCAAACAGTTGTTTGTTATTAGTCACGATGACACGTTTGAAAAAGTGACCGAGAACGTAATTGTTGTGGAGAGGGACGACTAAAGCGAATGAGTACGAATGCAAGGTACCGGTACTAGGGCGCTGAAAATCAATCAAGCCTGGTAACAAGTAGAGCCCCCCAACATCAGCTGGGGGGCTCTATTGGGAACTACGTTTGAATGGTGACGATTAAACGTAGGGATAGTGGCCGATGGAAATTTGCTGCTTTAACCTTCTAGGCCTTGGCTTGCAAAGGCATCATAGGTGTAAGCGGGGGTGCGAGTGTTGAAGTCAGTCTCGGTACCTGTGACGGTTTTAGCGAGAGCGTCAAACGAATCGGAACGCCAGTTACGCTCGTGGATGGGTTTGGATTGCTCACCCCGGAAGTAAGCTTGGCTGCCAATCAGTGCAGCGGCGACCCAACCTACAATCACAATTGCCAATACGATAGCCATATTTATGTCTCCTCTTTGAGTAGCTGATCGTTGCTATGGAGGGCTGCAACCAGCCGGTTAAGTATTACGAGTGTTGTCTTATGTAACTAACGGTAACGAATAATGTTAAGAAACGTCAATGTGACTTGACTTAAATATGGGTGTGGTCATCAACACTTTATGTATGCAAATCTTGGGCAGGTACCAGGCCCCCTTGGCGCTCGTCCTCAGACCAGCGATGGGGGGATTCCCTACGTGATTACGCTATGCGCTGTTTGATTAGCTCAAATAGTGCTCGCATTCCCATGGCCTCACCGCCTTCAGGTCGTCCTGGTAGGCTACGGAGGTTGTAGGCCATGAAATCGACATGGACCCATGGGATATAGATACGGCCTATGATGCTGCGACCAAAGCTTTGAAAGAGTGGTCAACGCTAGGTTTAGAAAATAGACAAAAGCTATTAAAGAAATTTGCTGCGGAGCTTGACGGAAATACTTCAGAAGAAC
>CALHGI010000188.1 GCA_938029995.1 uncultured cyanobacterium
CGAGAGATAGCGCTACCTTGGTGTGGGAATAAAGGGTATTTCTAATTAGCTATCTTCTTAACCCCATTGACGTCACTCTTCACCCTCTGAGGTAACCGGTCGGACAACGTTACGTTCAGTTACAGCTTGATTAAATGATTACAGGTTACCGTTCTGGATCAAATAATTCGTTAGGAATACTCCATTGAGCTAGCCGCAACGGTTGGAAACCTTTTTTCATCTGTCCATTTTTCTTGCATCTGTAGAATAAAGTGATTTCCGCTCTGTGATTCCCTCTGTTTCTATCCGGCCAATTCTTAAACAATTCTGTTTCACACAACAGACTACCCACAGGAGAATGTTCGAATCGTGAACGGTATTCCTACGTCCATTATCACCATGCTGATCGGCATTGTTATTACGCTGATCAGTCTTTGGTACGGTCAAAATCACGGTCTGATGCCCATTGCCGCATCCACTGAAGCCGGTGAAATTGATCAACTCTTCAATGTCATGATGACCATTGGTACGGGGCTGTTTCTCCTGGTGGAGGGCACCTTGATCATTGCCTTGATCCGATTTCGCCGCAAGGCAGGTGATGAAACCGACGGTCCCCACATTGAGGGCAATATTCCCCTAGAAATTGTTTGGACGGCGATCCCGGCCATTATTGTGCTGGGTCTCTCGGTATATAGCTTCGAAATTTATAACGAGATGGGCGGCCTTAATTTGATGGAGCATCATTCCACCAAGAGCGTTCAGCTGGCCTACACATCGGCCAATGGAGATGAAGCCACCAGCTACCCGATGTTGGCCGCATCTGGTTTGGGTGAACCCCCGGACCTGGGGGAACAGGAGGCTGATGTGACCATTAATGTGTTGGCCATGCAGTACGCCTTTGTCATGACCTACCCCGATACGGGCATCGTGGACGGTGTGGTCCATGTACCGGTCGGTAAGCTGGTGAAGCTTAATCTCAATGCCCAGGATGTTATCCACGCTTTTTGGCTACCTGAGTTTCGCATCAAGCAGGACATGATTCCGGGGAAAGAAACTTCCTTGGTCTTAAAGGCCACCCGCGAAGGCACCTATCCCGTTGTCTGTGCTGAGCTGTGCGGTCCGTTCCACGGTGGCATGCGGGCTGAAATGGTGGTGCATTCCTTAGAGGAATACGAGGAATGGGAGCAGAGTCGCATTGCGGCGGCACCAACGGATGCTTCCACGGTGATTGCGGCGGCCAGTCGGAAAGCGGATGAAACTGACGCGGACTATTTGGCCCACTTTGACCATCCCATGCACCTGGATATGGCGGCGGAGCATCTAGAGCATATGTCCCACGGCCATACGGATGTCGCCCTAACGCCTGGGTCTTAGCAAGTTTTTTTGCCGGGTGGGCCACCCCACATTTTTATTTTTTTCTTTCTCCATCTTTTTTAATTTCACATGGCACAAGCAGAGGCGATAAAAACCCCCGATCCATCACCGTCTCCCCAACAACCCTTGGGGAATGAGCGTAAGTGGACCCACTTCTTTACCTTTAGTACGGACCATAAGGTGATCGGGATCCAGTATCTGGTCACAGGGTTTGTGTTCTACCTGATTGGTGGGGCACTGGCAACGGCAATGCGGACTGAATTGGCCACGCCCAACCCCGACTTTATGACCCCTGAAACCTATAACGGTGTGCTGACGCTGCATGGCACCATTATGTTGTTTTTGTGGATTGTGCCGGCGGGGGCGGGGCTGGCAAATTATCTGATCCCGCTAATGATTGGGGCCAAGGATATGGCCTTTCCCAGGATAAATGCGATCGCATTCTGGCTGATTCCCCCCTCCGGTCTAATGCTAGTGGCCAGCTTCTTCTTTGAACCTGCCCAAGCCGGTTGGACCTCCTACCCCCCCCTAAGCATTTCCACTGGCATGTTGGGCCAGGGCATATGGATTATGAGCATCCTCATCGGTGGAACCGCATCGATTTTGGGCGCTTTAAACTTTCTGGTCACCATCTTAAAAATGCGGGTGCCCAGCATGCCCTTCCTCAAAATGCCCCTGTTTTGCTGGGCCATGATTGCCACCTCCCTGCTGATTTTGATCAGTACGCCGGTGTTGGCGGGGGCGCTAATTCTCCTGATGTTTGACCTGGTGGCAGGCACCGCATTCTTTAACCCCACGGGCGGTGGTGACCCGGTGGTGTACCAACACATGTTTTGGTTCTACTCCCACCCGGCGGTATACATCTTTGTATTACCCTTGTTCGGGGCCATTTCCGATGTGTTGCCGGTGCACGCCCGCAAACCCATCTTCGGCTATCGCGCCATTGCCTATTCCAGCTTGGTCATTAGCTTCCTCGGTCTGATCGTTTGGGCCCACCACATGTTCACCAGTGGCACCCCCCCCTGGTTGCGCATGTTCTTCATGATTACCACCATGGCCATTGCCGTACCCACGGGCATTAAGGTCTTTGGTTGGACCGCCACCCTGTGGCGCGGCAAGATTGCCTACACCAGCGCCATGCTATTCGCCGTAGGCTTTATCGCCATCTTCGTCATTGGCGGCATTAGCGGTGTCATGCTAGCGGCGGTGCCCTTTGACATCCACGTCCACGACACCTACTTTGTGGTGGCCCACTTCCACTATGTGCTGTTTGGCGCATCCATTTTTGGGATCTACATGGCGATCTACCACTGGTTCCCCAAAATGACCGGACGCATGCTCAACGAGTTTTGGGGC
The DNA here is from genome assembly GCA_938029995.1 of uncultured cyanobacterium. GTDB lineage: Bacteria > Cyanobacteriota > Cyanobacteriia > Phormidesmidales > Phormidesmidaceae > Leptothoe. Next base: position 2,710 of record CALHGI010000188.1, read on the forward strand.
AAGGTGCACTTTGCTCTCACCTTTGCCGGCATGAACCTCACATTTATGCCCATGCACCAGCTGGGTCTCCAGGGCATGAACCGACGCATCGCCCTCTACGATCCCCAGTTTACGGACCTGAATGTATTGGCCACCATTGGCTCCTACCTCATGGCAGTGTCCACCATCCCCTTTATCATTAACGCCATTTGGAGCTGGCACTGGGGAGAAAAAGCCCCCACCAACCCCTGGCGTGCCCTCACCCTGGAGTGGCAAACCCTATCCCCTCCAGCCCATGAGAACTTTGAAGGGGTGCCCGAAATTAAAACGGGTCCCTATGACTATGGTCTAGGGTATATTCCGGTCAAGGACGACCCTGAGATTTACGAAGAAGCCATTGCCGCCGCTGCGGCCCATGCCCACTAGTTGATCATCTATCCCCGCCTGGGCGCGCGCGCCTTCTAAGAGAAGGGAACGCCTTCTAAAAGAGAGAGCCCCTACCAGGCGGGGCTGGGTTAGCCGATACGCTAACCAGTCTCCCCCGCCCATGGCACCCCTCCCGAAAGGGAACGGCATTAGACAAGATTTAACCAAATAGATTCTTCTCTCCTTACTTTCCCTATGCAAAGTTCAGCCGTTAATGAAACCGAAACCATCGCCGTTTCCCACGAGGAACACGGCCATGAAGAACATCCAGACCTGCGCATGTTCGGTGTGCTCGTCTTCCTCTGCGCCGAGAGCATGATCTTCCTCGGCCTGTTCATCGCCTATCTCAGCTTTCGGTTAATGGCCCCGGCTTGGCCACCGGAAGGAACAGAAGGTTTGGAGCTCCTACTGCCAGGGATCAACACCCTGATCCTAATTTCCAGTAGTTTTGTCATCCACAATGCGGATACGGCCATCAAAAAGGATGATGTCGGCAAAATGCGCATGTGGTTTGCCATTACGGTGGCCATGGGGGCCATTTTCCTAGGCGGCCAAATTTATGAGTACACCCATCTCACCTTTGGCCTCACCACCAACATTTTTTCCAGTACATTCTATGTGCTAACTGGGTTCCACGGTTTGCACGTACTGTTTGGCTTGCTGATGATGTTAGCGGTTCTGTTTCGCTCCCGCAACGCCGCCTACTATTCCCATGAAAACCACTTCGGCATTGAGGCCACTGAGCTTTACTGGCACTTTGTCGATGTGATCTGGATTATCCTGTTCGCCCTGTTATACCTCTGGCGCTAGGCAGACCTGACGGTTTGCGTCCTGCCAGACAAGAATCTTCATCCCCCTGCAGGGGGATGTTGCTGAGGCGTTGATTTATCTTGCATTGATACAAAACGGTACGGCGTTGGGTTTGTTCAGCTAAAATACTGGGTGAAACAGGGGGCAGATTAAACGTTTCACCCAACGATGAACGACATTTGGTGCATGGGAACATCGCCAATGCTACAAATGGTAGCACCATGAGAATCACCTTTATAATGCTGGTTACAGTCTGCATGACGATCATGTGCAGAGGTAGCAGCCATGCCATTCCCGAAACGGGACTGCTCAGGGACCAATCCATTGACGTTGTTGGTACCCCCCGAAAATACCATTTATACCTGCCCGAAAATCCTGCCAATGCAAGGGTGGTGGTGCTACTCCATGGCCATGG
>CALHGI010000189.1 GCA_938029995.1 uncultured cyanobacterium
CATGGGCCCGTTGATTAGCACCATCCACATTCCCCTTTCAAAAGAATTTCAGTATTTCTCGATAAATATTAGTATTTCTTTATACATGTAGCCCTAAACCCTTGAAATGCAAAGCGTCAGGCCTTTGTAACAAACCTATTAAATAGTCCGGGTCAACCCGTAGCTGTACGAAGAGTAGAACGACAGAAGGTCTCAAGAGAGATTGCACTAGATAGTATTTATCACCCGCAGTTGGAGCCCCCCAACCGATGTCGGGTCCCCCACTAGGATCTATTTCCTAGGGCTTTTTGCTGTGCCTAACCCAGGTACCATGGGCGATCCCTAAGATAATTACTATCCCATAGATAGCTACCGTTGCCTACCGCATCTATCAAAAAAACTGTCGTTGCAGATTGATCAGGATGGAACAATCTGTTGGAACACCATTATTTCAACATTTCACAGATTAAATCATTCCGAAGATTAACAACGCCAGAAAATTTTATTTTCCCCCTGAGATTTTAAATCTTCCTGGGGAAATCTAGGCATACATCTATGGCAATTGATGGATGATCCTATCAATTGCCAGTCAGGCCCATTTGGCCAAGCGCCCTTTTCAAAGTGCCGCTTTGAAAAGGGCGCTTTCAGGGCTATTCTATTGTCCTGGCCAATCTGACAGATGGGAGCAATCTTGTCCACGGTTAGAATGGCAGCTTTTTTATAAAAGAAGCTATGGATTTTGCCATGGACATGATTTGTAGCAGTCTCTGAAAACGTCTTTTGTCACCTATGTTGTTTAACCCTGTTTTCACCTAGCGAACTGTTATGAAACAGCAACGATTTTGGCACACCAAACGCCGCTGCCATCTCTATCTGACTATTTCCGATGCTCCTGGCATGTTTATGTTTATGGGTAAACCCTGGAGCCCCAAGGCCCTCCAAGCCCTTGGTTTTATTCAAGAACCTAACCAGCCTGAGCAACCCGAACAACAGCCCGCCCTTGTCTTTGGCGATCCCTCCCGATTTCAGGGCTCATTTTGCAAGACCCAAGGTAAAGGCTCCTCACCATCCTGGGGTGGCAAAGGCGGCTCCGGCGGTAAAATTTCGCGATCGCCTAAAAGCTAGGCGTTGATCAAGGCCCCTGCGATCCTCAAGGGGCCTTGGGTTCACACCTCCACACCCATCGATATCATTAAGGTGCCTAGGGCGGACGCTATTTCCTGGATTTAGTGCGCTGCCGCATTGCTCCAAATCGTCTAAGCGTTTAGCTTCAAAAAACGCCAGGTGGTTCCAGGGTTAACAGCACTGTATATATTCGTTTGGCGTCCAGGGTTTAGGCTCGGTGGGCTGGCTGAATGTGCCGTTCCCCCGGACAGATGGGAGCCTGCGCTTAATATCCCTTCATTCATCCCTATATTTCCTCACTTAGCCCCATATTGCTTAAGGTTTATTTCGGATAGCTTCTATGGTTCAACCGTATGAGATCCTAGTGTACCTACGGATTTATACGACTTTAGACGCGCTTTTTGACACCCATGGACCAATCTCAGCAATCAACCGCGATCGTGACCGGGGCCTCCTCCGGCGTTGGCCTCTATGCAGCAAAGGCATTGGCCGATAGGGGCTGGCACGTGGTAATGGCCTGTCGCAATCTGCCTAAAACCGAAAAGGTGGCTAAGGACGTCGGCATGGCCGATGGTACCTACACCATCATGAAACTGGACCTGGCTAGCTTGGCCAGTGTGCGCAGCTTTGTTAATGAGTTTCGGGCCAGTGGTAAAACCCTAGACTCCCTGGTATGTAACGCGGCGGTTTACTTGCCCCTGCTCAAGGAACCCATGCGCAGCGAAGATGGCTATGAGCTAAGCATGGCCACTAACCACCTGGGCCACTTCCTGCTGTGCAAGCTTATGTTGGATGACCTGCAAAAGTCGTCCCACCCCCGCTTGGTGATCCTGGGTACGGTAACGGCCAACCCCAAGGAGCTAGGGGGCAAGATTCCATTCCCTGCCCCACCGGACCTGGGCAACTTGGAAGGCTTTGAGCAGGGCTTTAAGGCCCCCGTGACCATGGCCAATGGCAAAAAGTTTAAGCCGGGTAAGGCCTATAAGGACAGTAAGCTGTGCAATGTGCTGACCATGCGGGAGCTGCACCGTCGCTATGGTGACTCCACCAACATTGTATTTAGCTCCCTCTATCCTGGCTGTGTGGCGGAGACTCAGCTGTTCCGCAACCACTATTCCGCGTTTCGTACCATTTTCCCCTGGTTCCAAAAGAATATTACTAAGGGCTATGTGACCGAAGCGGTGGCCGGGGATCGTGTTGCTGCGGTGGCAGCTGACCCTGGCTACGAGCAGTCGGGCTATTACTGGAGCTGGGGTAACCGTCAGCAAGAAGGCCGTAAGTCCTTTGTGCAGGAAATGTCCAACGAGGCCCTGGATGATGTGAAGGCCCGCCGTTTGTGGGAACTGAGTGAGAAGTTGGTGGGGGTGGCGTAGGTTAGCGAGAAAACGGAACTGGAAAGTAGCGCTAGTGCAGCGTCAAAGCTAAAAATTAGGCGTTGCTGATCCTCGGGATGATTTTACTAGTCTCAACCCGTCTATTAGCCAGGTTTACAGATCGATTCATCCTCTAAATCAGCAACGGCAAAAATTAGGGTTGGGTGTTGATGAAGAGTAAAGAGTAAGGCGTGACTCGACCTCACTTTTGACTCTTTACTTTTCACTAGCCTCAT
>CALHGI010000190.1 GCA_938029995.1 uncultured cyanobacterium
TCATAAACAGAACACCCGTGATGTAAATACACGTGAGGACTTGCATGGGACTTATGGAGTCTGCTTCGGAAATATTTTTGGCAATGCAGGCGTTCCATAGGCGGGCACCGTCCAGGTGCAGCTTTAGGCCATGGGACTGGCACACCTGGGCGATGGCCTTAATCTCTGAGAGGGGATAGATTTTTCCGCCGCCCCGGTTGTGGGTATTTTCGAGACAGACTAGCTGGGTGCGGGGAAAGTGCACATCGGTTGGGCGTAATGTCTGTTCTAAATCGGTGGCGGTGAACACACCGCGATCGCCCTTGATCAGTCGACACATTACCCCCGACAGGGCCGCCGGACCGCCGCCTTCGTAGTAATAGATGTGGGCCTGGGATTCTAAAATAACTTCGTCACCCGGCTCGGTGTGGGTGCGCAGGGCGATTTGGTTGGTCATGGTGCCAGAAGGCATGAAAACCGCCGCTTCTTTGCCCAGCAAGCTGGCAACATATCGCTCTAGTTGATTGACGGTGGGGTCATCCCCCAGCACATCATCCCCCACCTCAGCGGTGGCAATGGCTTCCCTCATTGCCTGGGTTGGCTGGGTAATTGTGTCGCTTCTTAGGTCAATGGGCATTGGTTTAGGTTGGGGAGCCGTCTACAATCGGCAGGCCTCTTCTGGCTGACAGCGCTGATTGCGTTGGGCGATGATCGTCGCTAGGTCGGGACGACCGGTGAGTTTTAAACGCCAGTCGGCCCAGATGTCGTACAGTTTGTCGACCATGGGGCCAAGGATGGGCCATTGGGTCGGGGCATACATCCATCCGATGCCCAGAATAGTATAGACTCGCCGGAAAACTTCAACATTTTGGATGGCGGTGCCATCTGGCAAAATGGCGTGGATACGGGCCATGGCCGTTTCAAATGAAACGTTGCCATGGTTGACTGGGTCGTAGTCGTCTGCGGCAATGTCTGTAAAGGCTACCAGCCCGCGACCGTTGTCTTTTTTGCGTAAGAAGTTGACCTCCCGCACACACAGGGGGCAGGCACCGTCATAGAGTAGATTGATTTTCCAGTCGGTCATGGATGGGATGGCAGGATTAGGATGGCTTGGTGTCCATGGCTCACACCATGGGTGTGGGCTAAAGGCCAGGGACGAACCATAACGCTTGTATGGGGTCCTTATGCAGTTTAAAGCGTATTTTTAAATCCTGCTGGTTTCAGACTGGTTTTAGAGGGGACGAGTTAGGCGGGCACCTGGGCCTGTTCAGGCTGTTCCACGGTGCAATAGAGACTATTGGCTAGGTGCTCGTGGATGGTGCGCAGTAGATGATCCCGTTTGAAAGGTTTGTGAATGCAGGCATTGCAGCCCACGGCAAAAATCTCATCTATTTGGTTATCTAAGACACTGGCGGTGAGGGCAATGATGGGTAGGTGGGCCGATTGCTGTTTGATGTGGGCCGTGGCATCGTAGCCATTCATGACGGGCATTTGGATGTCCATTAGGATTAGGTCTGGGTGATGGGATTGCCATTGTTCAATGGCTTGTTGACCGTTTTCAGCCTCATGCACAATAAAACCGGCATTTCCGAGGATTTTTTTTAGCAGTAGTCGATTGGTGGGGGCGTCTTCGACGACTAAAATTTTGTATTGATGGTTGGGCCGTGGGGGGCAAATTGCGTTGATGGAGGGGGGATTTTTCGGTGATTGAATAACGGTGAGGGGTAATTGGATGTGGAATGTGGTGCCTCGCCCCACCTCACTGTCGCAGTGGATGCTGCCCCCCATCAGTTTGATCAGGCCTTGGCAGATGGCTAACCCTAAGCCAACCCCTTGCTCACTGGCGTCATGTACCGTGGATGAGTTGTATGACTGGTAGAACGGGGTGAAAATTTGTCGTTGTTCTTCAAGGCTAATGCCGGACCCCGTATCGGATATTTCTAGACACAGATTAAGCCCATCCCCTTGGGAGACGGTGTAGGCCTTCAAGGCGACCTGTCCGTCATTTGTATATTTGATGGCATTGTCGAGCAAGTTGAGGATTATTTGGCGCAGTTTGCTGGTGTCGATGTGCCCATGGTGGGGAACGGTGCGATCGCACTCTACCCTGAGGGTTAAACCGCGTTTTTGGGCCTTAAGCTGCACCATACGGCCCAGGCTGTAGATCAATTTTTTCAAATCTACATCCGTGGCCTGCAAGTTAGTATGGCCCATTTCCAGTTGGGTCAGCTCTAAAATATTGTTGATCAGATCCAATAAATGGGAGCCACTGGCATCAATAATTTCTAGGGATTGATCATGGACCCCAAAAATTGACGGGTCTTGGGCAATCAGTTGGGTAAAACCTAAAATTGCATTGAGGGGAGTGCGAAGTTCATGGCTAATTTTTGCGAAGAAAATGCTCTTAGCCCGGTTCGCAATTTCGGCAGATTCCTTGGCTTTATGGAGTTGGATAGTGCGCTGTTGAAACCGAGCTTCCAGTTCAGTGTGAACCGTCTTCAATGCCCGCTCTGCCTGATGACGCCTAAGCTCAGCGGCAGAACGAGCCGCAAACACCCGGAGAAATGACTTGGCGATGGCAATCTCTTCAATCAAGCCGTCATGGAGAATAACCAGGGTGCCGATCACCTCTCCCTCACCATCCAAGAGGGGAGCCCCCAGGTAGGTGGTCGCCCCCAGCTG
>CALHGI010000191.1 GCA_938029995.1 uncultured cyanobacterium
ACTAATCGCTTTGCTCCGTCAGGAAAATAAGTATTGAGCTAGCTGTTGCAAATTGGGTCTGGGCCCCACAACCACTTACTATGCTGCTGTAAACGTAAATTGCAGACGGATGAACGATGATAAACGACGAGCCCCCAATAATCGCACCTTAATTTTGAGTGCTGATGAACGTCATATATATCGCCAAAAACTGCTTCAATTTACGCAAAATGTCTCGTGCAACGATCTACAAAATCGCACGGTTTGCCAAGATGTTATGGCCGCGTTGCCATTCTTACCAGACAGATTTGTCGATCTATTAATTGTTGATCCCCCCTATAACCGCTCTAAGGTTTTTAACCAGTCCACCTTTAATCGGCGTTCACCAGCCGCCTATGAGTCTTGGTTAGACAGTTGGATGTCGCAAGTGGTGAGGTTGCTAAAGCCCAATGCGTCAGCCTATATCTGCTGTGATTGGCAATCCTCTCCGGCAGTGTATAGCGTCTTTTCTCGATACTTTACGGTGCGTAATCGTATTACCTGGGAGCGGGAAAAGGGACGGGGAGCAAAACAAAATTGGAAAAACTCATCGGAAGATATTTGGTTTGGCACTCGATCTGAGGATTATTGGTTTGATGTGGATGCGGTGAAATTGAAACGCCGTGTATTGGCTCCCTATCGCGATCGCAACGGCCAGCCCAAGGACTGGCAAACAACCGATCAAGGAAAATTCCGCATCACCCATCCCTCCAATCTATGGACAGATATATCGATCCCGTTTTGGTCCATGCCAGAAAATACGGACCACCCCACCCAAAAACCAGAAAAGCTAATCGCTAAAATCATTTTGGCCAGCAGCCAACCTGGCGACATTGTATTAGACCCCTTTTTAGGATCAGGCACTACATCGGTCGTCGCCAAAAAACTGAACCGTCGCTACATCGGCATTGAAATGGATGAAGAGTACGCCTGCATAGCGGAGAAGCGGCTGGAACTCGCCACCACGCAGCCTGACATTCAAGGATATGCAGGCGGATATTTCTGGGAACGAAATAGTCTAAGCTCCCAACAGCAAGCCAGACGAGAACAGGATCGTTAGCAGCCATCCTAATGTTCTACGGCAGTGGGCCCTTGGCAGTATTATCCCCGGGTCGCAACAATATGCAGACCAAGCACACCCCCGGCAGATCCTAGGTAATGGCACGATAGCTCTGTGCTCCCTTTATGAACCTGAAGCTATGGACGCAGCCCCCTAAACACCCCAGCAAATTGCCACATATGCGTAAAAAATTCGCCATTCACGAAAAGTGTTGTGGGCCAGTCATTACATTTTCTAAAAACTGGCCCCAAGTAGGGCCCTTAAAGCAATTCGTGAACCATAATGGGAATATAAGTTTGGAAAAAACATACGTAAAGATACAAGGCTGACGTAACAATGTTTTTTCATTGATTAAGTACTTATCAGGTTGAGCTGACTTCCAAAGTTTCAGAATCTGATTATGGTGCGTGTCAACATAGGTATCCGTTGGTAAGTTTTTGCCTGGTTTACACCTGAGTTCCTGTAGTTTTAAATGTTGCCGCAGTTAATTCACAAAGTTACTGACAGTAGCAACCCAGCCACAGAGTAGTCTCTAAAGCTGATTCCATTCAGGATAGAGCCATTACCGAGACCGGGATTAGACAGACAGAATCAGCCTTAAGCACCCTAATTAAGGTGTTGTGGGAGCTGATAAATCTGTTATCGCATCAGTAGGTTTCCCCAGTAGTTGATCCCCTGAATCGAGCTAGCCCTTGCAGGTCAATCTATGGTGTGGTGATTCTCCTAGGGATCGCCATCCTGCGGTGATGCTAGAAGCATCATCACAGTTAATTTTTAGAAAAGTTCAGAGAAATATTGTTTAGAGGGGCGCATCGGAAAGCAACTATGGTCACATTTAAGCTAAATCAACTAATTAAACAGGGACTATTGGCCCTTGCCATTGTAGTAACGGCAGGTGGAGTTCAATCCACCAGTAATCTTGTCAGTACTGCCGAGGCCGTTGCCCCTCAGCCTCAAACAACATCTACCTCTGATATTGCAGAAACTACAGCGTTTTCTGTATGTAGTGAAGCGACAAACTGGCAGCGTCCCAACTTGGACCAGCAGCAAAAACAATTATCCACAGATGAACGCTACAGCGCGCTGCTTCAGGATAAGGATTTTCAACAATTAGCTAACCAGTTCTGGCAGCATGATGTTCTTAGCTTCACCACCTATGGTTTGAGCGCTCGCATGGAGCCGATCAATCTTTCTGGTCTGTGGGCTGTCGCTGATGATGTCTGGGCCAATTGTTACAGCAATAATGAAGGCAGCGCCATCAATGAAGGGAATCTGGCGGAAGCCTGGGTGATAAACCATCGCGTCGTAGATGTGCAGTGGCAAAACGACCACTATGTCATGGTGGTAGAACCTAGCTCCGCAGGGATGCAAGTAGTGCAGTTTGCTCGCCTTGAATCGGAATCAGAGTTACCCCTGACAGTGGTTACGGGCCAGGGCACTAACATTGAACACCACGATGCTGATTGGTAAATCCCCCAGCCCCTTTTAAGTCTGTCGTTGCTGATCCCCAGGGTATTTTGATCTAAAACATCCTGAATGACTGCATCCATCCCCTATTGGTGCAGTCCTGACCTCAGTAACGACAGATGTCGTAGTGAGCCAGCTTGTCTTTATGGCGCCGTAAAGATCTCGATCGGCCGCCCTAGACTATTGGCACAGCAACGGATCATACAGTCCCCATGGGTATTGCCAAATTGTTAGCATCGCCGGATGGCAAATACCCGATCGGTAGCACCAGTCTGTTAACACCGGACAGTACAATGGGATTCACCCCAGACGAATGATTGGGGATCGTGCCATGCTCCATGAGCTGAAACACCTCCATGACCACCACCCTATCGACCACCGCAACCATCGATGAGGCCGTTGAGCAGCGTCGTAATTTTGCGATCATTTCCCACCCTGACGCAGGTAAAACCACCCTGACGGAAAAACTCCTGCTGTATGGAGGGGCCATCCATGAGGCGGGCTCGGTCAAAGCACGACGCTCCCAACGACATGCCGTTTCTGACTGGATGGAGCTTGAGCAACAGCGGGGCATCTCCATTACTTCGACGGTGCTGCAATTTAACTACAGCGGCTATCGGATCAACCTGCTCGATACCCCTGGTCACCAAGACTTTAGTGAAGACACCTATCGCACCCTGGC